>PWDW01000146.1 GCA_003553225.1 Halanaerobiaceae bacterium | reverse complement strand
TCAAAGGGGGAAGGCTTAAGGATGCAGCTAAATTTTATAAAACGACAGAGCCGGGAGTAAAAGAAACCAGTGACCTGCCATCTTTTGCTTTTGGTTATGCGGTACTGGGCGAGATTCATTACGAAGCAAATGAGTGGGAAAAAGCGCAAAAATATTTGCAGGCAGCAATTGACCTGGGAGGCGATAAAATTGATCTGGGAATATTAATTCCCACTTATATAACTGCTTCTAAAATAAAAGTCGGAACGGGCAAACCCCGTGCTGCTCTGGAACTGTTAGATTTGCTTAATAAGAAAACTAAGGAACAGAAACTACAACATTGGTCATCTATAATTCAAGCCCATAAAGTAAGAATTTCTATAACAATGAATGACCGGGATATGGTTTATAACTGGCTGGGTAATTGCCAAATTTCTATTGTTGATGAAATTACTATTTTGCAGCATTATCTCTTTGCTACTTTAGCGCGAGTTTATATTTACTTGAAACAACCAGAAAAAGCTCTTCTCCTTACAGAAAGAATGGAAATTATAATAGAAGAAGAAGGCGGGATAGGACAGAAAATAGAAAACCATATCCTGCAAGCGTTGTGCTATCAAAGGTTAAACAAAATGGATCGCGCTTTAAATAGCGTAAAAGATGCAATTCAATTGGGAGCCAGAGAAGGTTACTACCGTATATTTATCGATGAAGGTGAAGCACTTTATAAACTTATTAAAAAATTGAAAACACAGCAGGCCCTTCTTCCCTCAACAGAAAAATGTAACAGGTTGTTAGATTACCTAGAAAGACTTCATCAGGGATTTATAAAGGAAAATAAAAATTATTATAAGGAAAATAACCAGGAAGTATTAGAAACAGTTAAATCACTGACCATCAGGGAGCGGGAGGTTCTACATCTTTTGGCAAAAGGCATGTCAAATAAGGACATTGCTGAAAAATTATTTATCAGTACCATTACTGTGAAAACCCACGTACGTAACATCTTCCGTAAACTTAATGTAAAGACCCGAGCTAAAGCTATAGCACGTATTAATGAACTAAATCTTATGATTAATGACTGATCTTCCTAAGTCAACCGAAGAAAAGATTTACCAGCAGGCCAACCTCTTAATTGCTCCAACTTGCTTTTAGTCAGTTTTTACAACTATAACTTTAAAATAAGCGCAAAAGAAGGGATGGCTATTATGGCCATCCCTTGGGTATTGCTAAACAATCTATTGTATTTGTTATTTGTTTATTCTTCACCTGACAATAGTTCGGTAAGACTCTGTGTTAGATCAATTAACTCTTCTCCTTCACTTTCTTGCAGAGTTCCGGCCCGCATAAAGGCTTTTACCTGATTAATAAAAGCACCTATGTTATTGCAGGCTGTATGTGTATTACCCCTGTCAATACTTCTTTCTGTAGCCGACAGAGTTGCCAACAGTGCATTTCTTTGTCCCCTGTTAAGGGTTCCATCTACAATAAGGGCTTCGATCTCTTCAATTAGATCTTCTAAGGTTACATCTTCAATAGGTTCTCCTTCTTCAACAACATCTATTTCCTCTGAACCTGTAATGCCTGCAATTACATCCCCCTCCGGCGCTTCTATGAGACTGAAGGTGATGTTATATGACCCGACCGCACTGAAGGTTAGCACCCAATCGGTTGTAGATGAGTAGTCCGCAGGTAGATCAAAACCTGACTCCGGACCCCAGTAGCCTGAATTGGTAAAGGTATGCACCTGACCTTCACTGTCCTGGGCCGTAAAGATTACGTCTCCGGGGCCCTGGGCTTCTACCTTGAACCTGACACCGTTATAACCAGTATCACCTGGTTCATCTGTAGCAAAGGTAACAGGTATTTCTACGTTTGTCCCGGCAATAATTTCTGCAGGCACATCGTAACTGAACTTATAGGTTGCATTTACCTGTTCATCTACTGTTACGGTAACTTCTACTTTCTCTAAAGCTTCGGGAATAGTGTATGAGCCCTCTTCATCCACCTGGTGGGACAGGGCACCCTTGAAGGTGTAGTCCCCAGGGACTTCCGGATTATAGTCTTGGTCAGCCTCCCAATCGATATCCAGGGTAGCAATGGTTCCCTCACTTAGAGTGCCTTCTACTGTTTCAGGCAGCTCTTTTATGGCTTCTGCTGCACCTGTACCGTAATCCACAGTGATAGGAGCTATTTCCTCTACAGTCTCCAGGGAGGGTGATATTGTAGTAAAACTGAATTCATAAGCTTTTTCTAAAGTAACTTCTCCATCACCCATCCTGGCTACTGCATCCCTACCGATGTTAACTGTATATTCTGTATTATAGCCCAGGTCTTCAACTGGAGCTATGGTTAAAATATTTTCTTCTGTGCTGGCGGTAAAATCTACATGGTTAATGGCTATTTTATTTTCATCCAGCAGTTGAATGTCCTGATCAAAGGAAACTTTAATTTGGGTATCTACAGCTATGCCGTCTGCCCCGTCTGATGGGCTGGTTGTTACTACGTTAATATATTCCGGCTCTATGATTACCGCTTTAACTGCAACATCCTGGCTGATAATTATGTCGTCTGCTGCACCGTATGCACTATCCATATCAACCAGCTTAAGGGTAACTTCTTTATCAAAGGCTTCGGTGGCTACTATATAGACATGGGTAAATGCGTCCAGGTCTATGGGAAAGCCTGTTGATGGGCCCCAGCCGGTAATGTTTATGTCGTGCCAGCTGCCGCCTGTGTCTCTGGCCCAGAGCTGAATATGAGCGGCATCTACCGGAGCTACCCGCACGTTGCCTTCATAGGCCGTGTCATTTTCTTCTTCAAGGGCAATGCTGAGT
>PWDW01000004.1 GCA_003553225.1 Halanaerobiaceae bacterium | reverse complement strand
ATGGCTCCTATTGTCAGCAAACTGGCTGAGCAGAAACTGATCGAATCACGTTCTTATGATCAGCTGGAAGCTTATGAAGCGGGGTTAATCTGGGCCCGGACTGAAGGGTTTATTCCGGCCCCGGAGACCAATCATGTGCTGGCCCTGGCCATTGAGGAGGCTAAAAAAGCCAGAGAAGAAGGGAAAGAAAAGAATATTCTTATCAACTGGAGTGGTCATGGCCTGCTTGATCTCAGCGGATACCAGGATTATATGCAGGGTAAACTGGACCAATCCAGTATGTCAGAAGAAGAGATAAAAGAGACCAGAGAAAAATTAAAAGAGAATATACGTCCCTAGTAGAGTAAGTGATTTAAAACAGGATTAAAACAGCAGAAGAAGAAAGATACCAAAACCCCGGTTTTCCTGGTAGGGAGGACCGGGGTTTTGGGTGTTGTTAGAAAATGCGAAAAGTGCTCAATCAGATTTTGTTAATGTTAAAATAGATAGCAAAGTAATTTTGGTTGAAATTATAGCTGGCAAAACAGGGATAACTAAAATTGAAGTTAAGGAAGCCAATCAAGCAGGACCTATTTTTAGTCAGAAATTTATAGTCCAGGTTTTAAGATTTTAATAATAGTCAGGGTCAATTTTTGTACTTTTAAGCTGCTGTTTTGGGTAATATATTGTTTTGATTACCATTATGAAAACAAACAGGAATTGATGGGGTGGGTAATACCAAATTTACATTAGAGGGGCGAAGGCACGCAGGATTGAGCTGGCCACTGATTGATATTTTTTTCTATTTTTTAGTTTGTGGGCTGTTATTTGTTCGGAAACTTTTAAAGTATTTAAAAAATCGTTTTTCATTTCCTGTACTATTTTGCTGTTATACAGCCAGACTCCACATTCAAAGTGCAGATAAAGGCTTCTGTAATCCATATTTATGGTACCAACCACAGCGTATTCATCATCTGATATAAAGGTTTTGGAATGAATAAACCCCGGGCTGTATTCATATATTTTGACTCCACTTTTGATCAGATCTCTATAATAGGAACGAGTTACCAGGTGGACATACCATCTGTCGGGTATGTGAGGGGTAATAATACACACCTCTACTCCTGCTTTGGCAGCAGAAGTCAGGGCGGTAATTATTTTCTGGTCAATTATTAAATAGGGTGTGGTAATATAGATATAGTCCTGGGCCTTGTTTATCATATTTAAGTATACAATTTCTCCAACAGGTTCATTATCCAGTGGGCTGTCGGCAAAAGGCTGTATAAAGCCATCACTTTTTTCCTCGGAAGAATAATTCTGCCGGGTATTATATTTGAATTGGGACATATCTTCTTTGATTCCTTTCAGGTAATGCCACATTGACAGAAACATTACCGTCATACTCCAAACCGCTTCCCCTTTGAACATAATGGCCGAATCTTTCCAGTGACCGTGCTTTTCTATATGATTAATATATTCATCAGCTAAATTAATTCCTCCGGTAAAAGCTGTATGGCCGTCGATGACGGCTATCTTCCGGTGGTCTCTGTTGTTATATTTTGGAGAGAGAATGGGTCGTATTGGATTAAAGACTGCGGTTTTTAGACCTTTTTGGTTTAGTTTTCGGTAATATTTATAGGGTAGTTTTGTTAAACAGCCGAAATCATCATAGATAATACGTACTTCAACTCCGGCAGCTGCTTTTTCGGTTAAAATATCGAGTATTGTATTCCACATTTTACCTTCTTCAATGATGAAATATTCAAGAAAAATATAGTTTTCTGCTTTTTTTAGTTCTTCTTTTAGTGAAACGAATTTTTCTTCCCCAGTTGAAAAATATTTTGTTTCGTTGTTTTGATAGGGGGGATAATTAGCATGCTGCTGAATATAACGGGCCTGATTGGCGGCAGCTCGATTGTGATTTTCAATTTCATGCAGGGTGCTGCTTTGGGGGATTAAAAGTTCCTGGGTTTCATCACTGATAGACTGCATTTTATTTTTTGCTCTTTTGCCCAGTTTTTTTCCTCCAAAAAGAATATAAAACAGCCCTCCAAAGATGGGAAACAGGAGAACGGGAACAGTCCACGACAGTTTATAGACGGGGTTCATATTGTTATTTATTATTACAAACACTAAAATAATTCCTATAAATAAATGGGCACCGTAAAAGTAGGCAAACTGATCATAGAACCGCAAAAAAACCTGGATTAAAACCAGAATCTGAACTGAAACAGCAATAATTAAAAAAGTGGTTCTGTGTAATAAGTACTTTTTTAAATATTTCATGAAAGCCCTCAATTCATTAATTAATTTTATAAATCAGCTAATAAAGATTGAAATATTGAAAGGCAGCAAGAGCACCAGTATCTGTATATTAACTGTTATTTATTTCATATAACTGATAAATACCGGAAATTATCATTAAATTTAAGGTAACATAAAAAAATAATATATGCAAAAATAACCTTCAAAAATTATATCAATATTTTAAAAAAGAAAGTAGAGCAGGGATTAGGTCTTACATAGAGCATAGAAATTGACCAATCGAAGTTTGGAAAACAGAGTAATAGTGAAGATTATGCTGTATAGCTGATTGCAATAAACCATAAAAAGCAACAGATTTTATGCATAGAAAAAAACTTGTATTGTTTTTGTTTTTAATATATAATTATGGTATATAATATTTTTCCATTTATTATATTTTTTATTATTTTTTTAAAAATAGCAGAAAAAATATTGTTTTGTTTATGCTCTTATTCTATGGAAAAAATAATAAAAAAAGAAAGAAAATTATAAAAAATAGAAATAAGGAAATCGGGTTAGAACGACAAAATTGTTT
>PWDW01000027.1 GCA_003553225.1 Halanaerobiaceae bacterium | reverse complement strand
GAAAATTAATATAAGCTATTTTGTGATATTTTTACCATCTATATACATTTATATAAGGAGGAGAGATAGTCATGAGATTAAAAAACAAAAGTGCCGTGATTACAGGTGGTGCAGGTGGAATTGGACTGGCTTCTGCTGAAAAAATGCTGGCTGAAGGAGTAAAGGGTATTCTTTTAGTTGATTTAAATGAAGAGGATTTAAAAAAAGCTGTTGCTGAACTTGACAGTGATAAAGTTAGTTATGTCACTGCAGATGTAAGCAAAAATGAAGATGTGAAGAAATATACAGAAAAAGCAGTCGAACTTTATGGCAGGATAGATATTTTATTTCTTAATGCAGGTATTGAAGGTGAAGTAAAACCTATAACTGAATATCCTGAAAAAATGTATGACAAAGTAATGGATGTAAATGTAAAAGGAGTCTGGCTGGGTATGAAACACGCCTTTCCTTACATGAAGGAAAGTGGAGGCGGCAGTATCATAATCACTTCATCTGTAGCCGGAATACAGGGGACAGCCAATGTAAGTGCCTATGTAACAAGCAAACACGCTCTGGCAGGGGTCAGAAAAGTTGGTGCTCTGGAAGGTGCAGAACACAACATCAGGGTAAATTCAATAAATCCATCTCCGGTTGATAATCGCATGATGCGCTCACTTGAAGAAGGTTTTGCCCCCGGTAATGCCGAACAGGCAAAAAAATCCTTTGAAAATACCATTCCCCTGAAGCGTTATGGTAAAAATGAGGAAATAGCTGACCTTGCTGTTTTCTTGGCCTCAGATGAAAGTCAATTTATAACCGGGGCCCGGCATGTTATTGATGGAGGTATGACCGTTTAACAAGCTTTCAACAAATTTTAAAACCAGGGGGCTCTAAACCCCCTGGACACTTTCCATTTTAGCTTCCCTTTCATCAGACTAAAGAAGTTATATTATAAAGAACACTGCAGCAAACAGAATATATATAGTTTAACTTTTTTTATAATAAAGGGTACCACATTCATTCAAATCATGGGCACTGGAGCCCACAAATACAGCAAATTCTCCTTCTTCAACAATATACTTCCCTTCACAGTAATAACTGAGCATCTCTTCAGTAATACAAAAACTAATTTCAGCCCTTTCTCCGGCAGCCAGCTCTATTTTCTGATAATCCTTTAGTTCTTTTAGAGGGCGAACTCTGCTGCCCTCAAAGTCCTGAATATAAAGCTGTACTGTCTCCTGCCCTTTACAATCACCACTGTTTAAAATTTCTCCTGTAACCCGGGCCTCCTCTCCGGCAGTAAGTTCATTTTTCTCCAGAGCAAAGTTTTGATAATCAAAGGTGGTGTAACTCAGCCCATAACCAAAGGGGTACAGGGCTTCATTGGGCATATCAATATAGCGGGAATAATAGTGTTCCTCACCCGGCTCATAGCCCCGGGGCCGTCCAGTAGAATAGCGATTATAATACAGCGGCATCTGACCGACAGAATAAGGAAAACTCATGGTCAGTTTTCCGGAAGGATTAACCCTTCCCAGAAGAATATCCGCCACCGCATTTCCGCCTTCAGTACCCGGATACCAGGCTTCCAGCAGAGCAGGAATGTTTTCTGAATACCACTCTAACTCAAGGGGCCTTCCATTAAACAGGACCATAACCAGATTTGATTCTTGTTCATCCAGAGCAGAAACTAACCTCCGAATAAATCTATCCTGCTTCTCGGGCAGGGTAATCCGCCCCCGGCTGTTGGCCTCTCCACTCCAGTTCTGGGGCTCACCAACGGCCAGAACAGTAGCCTCTGATTCTTTAACCCGGGAAACAATTTCTCCAAACTGAGTTTTGTTGAGATCTGCTATTTTTGAAAAAACGTGAAGTTCGGCTTTTGAACTAAGCTGATTTTTTAACCCCTCTTTTAAAGTTACCGTATCCTCAGCCCGGCCTACAGCACTCCATTCACCAAGTATTTCACCACTATCGGCAAAAGGGCCCACCACTGTCACTGAGCTTATATTATTCTCCAGGGGCAATATACCATTATTTTCCAGAAGAACCATTGATTCTGCAGCCAGCCGGCGGGCTTTTTTGCGGTGTTCCTCACAAAGGTGATATTTTTCTTCTCCCTGTTCATCAAAAAATTTGAAGGGATCTGCAAACAGCCCCAGTTCATATTTCAAATTTAATATTCTTTCTACAGCCTGATCAACTTTATTTTCCTTTATCACTCCTTCTTCAATCAGTTCTGTTAAATTATTTACATATTCCTGGGAGACCATTTCAATATCAACCCCCGCCTCCACTGCCTGACGGGCCGCTTCACTCCCATCTGAAGAATATCCATGATAGACCATTTCCGAGACAGCATCCCAGTCCGAAATTACGGTTCCCTGAAAATCCCATTTATCTCTTAACAGATCACAGAAAAGGTCTTTATTAGCGGTGGCCGGAACTCCATTAAGGGTATTAAAGGAGGTCATTACCATTTTAACCCCTTCGTCTAGAGCCGCTTTATATCCCTGCAGATAATAATTAAACAGACGATATTCTGACATATCTACCGTATTATAATCACGTCCGGCTTCAGCAGCTCCATAGGCGGCAAAATGCTTTACACAGGCAGCCAGATTATGTTTGGCTCCCGGATCAGAGCCCTGATAGCCCCGCACCAAAGCGGCCGAAATCCTGGCATTAAGCAGCGGATCTTCACCGGGGCTCTCCATCACCCGACCCCAGCGGGCATCACGCACCAGATCAGCCATAGGTGAAAAAGTAACATTTATTCCGGAAACACTGCCTTCCCGGGCTGCAACCCGGGCACTTTCTTCAATCATATTCATATTCCAGCTGCAGGCAGCTCCCAGGGGAATTGGAAAAATAGTTTTATGACCGTGAATAATATCAAACATAAACATCAGAGGTATTTCCAGGCGGTTCTGCTCCAGATATTCTTTTTGGATTTTACGGGCCGTGGAGGCTTCGGTAATATTAAGGACTGAACCCACATTAAATAACAGGTCCTGTGTATATTCCCTTAATCCTTCCGGACCGGTTACAGGACCACTTTCCCGGTCACTGTAAAAGTCATAAACCTGTCCCGGCAGCTGATACATCTGGGCAATTTTTTCCTCTAATGTCATGCTGTCTATTAACTTCTGTATATCCTTTTTGTTGTTAATCACCTTATCTCCCCCTTTATATCGAAATTTATATGCTTTTTGTTTTTAAATTTAGTTTAGGCTAATTTTATTGTTATCTTCTCAATGGCCCCATTTCGAATTTTCCGGGCCCACTTCCCGCTGATATATTGTTCTTCACATAAATGAGTGGCTCCTTCTTTGGTCAGCAGTTCATAGCTTACAGGGACTGCTTTATTTTCTCCAAAGGTATCTTTTAGCCCGGGGTTTGTGTAGATAACCAGGGTCTGGCCCAGAAATCGGAAGGCAAAACTTTTTTTGGGTATGGTATATTCCTGAACCCTGTTTTGGGTGGTTTGAATAGTGATCTGTCTTTCCTTTTTGGTGAATAAATCTTTCCTCAGCACTGGTTCAGGTTTGAAAATAAGTCTGTCCTGTTTTTTCCTGAAGGGCCGGGAGCCAAAACACAATATAGACCACATCTGGAGATACTCCGCAGTGGAGCCGCTCAAACGTGCAATATAACCCCGGCCGTGATTTTCTGTATCAGAATTTAAACTGCTTAAAATAAAAGAACTATTCTCCAGTGTACTTCTGCCGTACTGTTTGGGATCCAGAAAGGGAACCAGGGCCCGGTCAAAACTTTGATAAAACTCATCATAGAGATCATTTTTCAAAAGCTCCAGAATATATTTATATTCCATATGCAGCCAGATTGAACCATTTTCCAGCCAACCGGGGCTGAAGGCCCGGGCCCGACCTATCTCATGGCTTTCTTCACTTAAATCTCCATTAACCCGGTACATATTCAGTTTTCGGTCAAAAAGTTCACTTTTCTTTACTTCTTTGTGAATCCGGGCTGCCTGTTTAGAATCATTACTTATTTTTAGGCCCTTGACCTGGGCTTCTAAAAACAGCGGCAGCCGGTGCTGTTTAAATTCTTTTGCTTTTAGAAATTCCCGGCCCTGAGCATCACAGGCACCTGTTTTTTTATAATCTGTCATTTCATAAGAAAAATACATATCATATAAACCACGATCTCGCCGGGCTCTTTTAACAGCCACAGTAAGTTTTTGGTTGGCTTCATGAAAAAAATGTTTGAGTTCATCAAGTGGGATTGTCTCCTGTTCACCGGAAAAACCGTAAAAAACATTGTTTCGATATTTTTCTTTTTCTGCTGTAGTATACTGCCAGTAAGAGAAATCATCCCTATCCTGTTTCCAGCTCTGCAGCTGAGAGTTAACTTTTTTATAAAATTTATATAATTCTTCCGGAACCTGAAGCTTTTTATCAATTTCCTCGATTTCCTGGCTCAACTGTTCCAGCATTTTTATTAAGCGTAAAAGCTCCATGGTTTCTGAAATGGAGGAGCCAAATAACCCGGGTAACCCATTTAGAGCATCATACCAGCCCGGTTTTCCAGCCTCCATCTCCAGCCCCATACCCTCAGGATCCAGGGAAGCCATTTTATTTACAATTAAGGTTACCAGTTTCACCAGTAAACTGGTTTGATAAATCTCCCCCTGCCCGTTTTCTGTCCGCATCTGGTGGGGAAACCTGGCCCTGCTGTTTATCATTTCCTTCTTTTTAGTAACTTCTGTAAGTGCATTATACTGCCGGGGCCCTTTTGTGGTTAAAACATATTTTTTCTTCCGGGGAAGTACTTTAATATAATTATCATAAAAAATGTAGCTGTCATCTGTCAGCAGTTTTTTGATTTTATCCGGGTAAATCGCCCGGTAATTTTCAATTAAATCAAGTATATATGTCCAGTGATCAATCCAAAAACCTTCTCCATGCACGGCCTCAGTCCAGAAATCAGCTCTGGCTACCACACTTTTTATAAATTCAGTTAAATCTTTTTTTACCACTATATCATTATCTTCTATAAAAACAGCCAGCTCACCGGGGGTAAATGGTTTTTCCAGGCGCTCTATTAATTTTGGACAGGACTTATTGGAAACCATATCCTTAACAAATTCTCCATCTTCCAGTATATATTTTTGCCCGGCTATCTCCAGGGGATTAAATCCATCTGCCTGAATTAAGTTAACAAAGGTTTTTATATTATGCTCTTTGACTTCGGGATTAAAAAACAAATCAGAACGACGGTTTTGATTAATATCCCTGTAGTTACCATTACCGCGGGCAAAATAGGTGGGCTCCAGTTCAAAAAAGTTATAATCTCGTTCCAGATCACCGTGTTTTCGGGAAAAAAGGTGGTTAATCCTTCTCTTTTTTTCTCCCAGATCAACCGGAAACCCACCCCGAAGTATATTATCCAGAAATGTCTGTCGGGTATAGGCCTCCAGTTTCTTTTCTCCACAGACAGCTGCAATATTATCCAGATAATACTTATGTACCTTTCTTAATTCATTTAACTTATCGTTAAAATAACCAGGCTGTTCAAATTTGGTTTTAAGTTCCGGCAGCCTTTTTTCATCTGCCAGATAACCATAAACTGAATATACATAATCTTTTCCCCCGGGGCTTATCTTCATCTCAGCAGCTGTCATAGCTGAAGGAATCTGATTTTCCTTAATCTGTTTGCCATTATATCCGGCCAGTTTCTGTTTAAAAAAGCCCTCAGGATCTGAAAAATCCTTTTTTTGCTCAAAAATAATTCGAGGATCAACGAGAGGTTCTAAAATGTTTTTTTCATTATTCCGGCCCCCAAAAGCCATATAAAAATTTCCGTCCTGTCTGGTCTGGACTTCACTATCATCTTCTGAAGAAGCACGCAGCCTATAGAAAGGAGTTTTTTGTTCCACACAATTTACTTTTGCCCAGGCAGAAATCGTTTGACTTATGTTCTTTAAAGTATTATAGTCTATCCCACCAGGTATAATAAAAGGCATACCATCCAGTATTTCCAGCTTCTGCTGAACTCCGGATATGTTGTGCAGAGAAAGTTTTCTTACCAGGCCCCCAAAATTTTCGTTGGGTATTATAAAATACTGAACTCTTACTTTGAGACCAGAAGCGGTATTTTCTTCTTCAATAGTCAGCACTTCCGGCTCTATAATCATTTTTGATTTTATATTCTGATTTAGGGTGCTAAAAGGTTCATAATAATTTGTTTTGTTTTCTTCCTGCTTTTTAATAAAGGTGCGGAAGCCCTGCCGGGGGGTGTTTTGGTAGGCCTTATTGGCCGGATAAAATTCCATAATAGCCTTATTTTTGTCCTTAAGACCAAAACTGGCTATCCCCTGTCCCCGATTAACATAAAAAACCCAGAGCGGAATTCCCAGCTGACCGGCAATACCGGATAAAAAACTGGAAAATGTCTTTTGCTTTTGAAAATTTTCAATAACAAAATTTCCTTCACCATTTAAATAATAATTATTGTTATTGTTCATCATAAAACCTCCAGCTTAAAATTTTGTAAATTTTGTTTAGAACAGCCCATCTTCCTTAAACTACCCGGTTAATTTCCTGAAAGCAAACAATTCTATTATAAAAATTTCTCCAGGAAACAATTCTATATCCTAATTAAATTATAGCTTAATATACAGTATTTATCAATTTTACTTCTTTGCACTCAGGTAAGTTATAAGATATAATAAAGGGTAAATTAAAATTAATACTCTGTTTGCAAGGAGGCAGCTGCTGATGAAAAAACCTGGCTCCACTGAAAAAAAAATATATACCAGAAAAGATAGATTGCTGGAAGTAAGAAACCTCTCCACTCATTTTCTTCTTGATGATGGAACCGTGAAAGCTGTAGATAATATCAGCTTCGATCTTAGAAAAGGTGAAACTCTGGGAGTGGTAGGGGAAAGCGGCTGTGGTAAAAGTGTAACCTCTCTATCCATTATGAATCTGGTACCCGACCCTCCCGGCAAAATTGTGGGTGGTAATATTTTTTATTACCTTGATAAGAATAATTCACCTGTTGACATAGCAGCTCTGAAACGATACTCTGCCGAAATGCGCAGTATACGTGGTGATGAAATTGCCATGATTTTTCAGGAACCAATGAGTTCTCTCAATCCGGTATTAACTGTAGGCAACCAAATAATTGAGCCAATAAAACTGCATCAGGATAAGAATAATAAACAGGCCCGCAAACAGGCCGTAGAAATGCTCAATCTGGTGGGAATTGGTTCCCCCACACAGCGGTTGAGTGAATATCCCCATCAGCTAAGCGGTGGTTTAAGGCAAAGAGTTATGATTGCCATGGCCCTTTCCTGTAATCCAAATCTACTGATTGCTGATGAGCCCACTACAGCTCTTGATGTAACCATTGAAGCCCAGATTCTTGAGTTAATGCAGGAGCTTCAGGATGAATTTAAAATGTCAATTCTGTTTATCACCCATGACCTGGAAGTAATTGGTGAAATGTGTGAAAGAGTTATGGTCATGTATACGGGTACTGTGGTGGAGAAGGCTGAAATTGAAGATATCTTTTATAATAACAAACACCCCTATACCCGGGGTCTGCTTAAATCAATCCCTAAAATTGGAGAACACAGACGTTTAACACCAATTGAAGGCTCTGTTCCCGAACTGAAAAATTTACCTGACGGCTGCAACTTTGAACCACGCTGTCCGGAATCAATGGATATCTGTGTTAATCAGGAACCACCAACTTTTATTATCAGTAAAAACCAGAAGGCTAAATGCTGGCTTTACAGAAATAATGACCGGGAGGAAGAATTATCTTGAATGAGAATATAAAAATCCTGAAAGTTACCGGCCTTAAAAAATATTTCCCTATTAAAAAGGGAGTTTTTCGTAAAACTGTGGGGTATACAAAAGCTGTAGATGATGTAAGTTTCTTTGCCCGCGGGGAGGAAACTCTGGGTCTTGTTGGAGAAAGCGGCTGTGGTAAATCAACTACAGGACGCTGTATTATCCGTTTGCTGGACCCGACTGCGGGAAAAATTGAGCTGGAAAAAAACGGTGACTATATTGATATTGCCCGTATAGAAAAAAATAAATTAAAAAATCTCAGAAAAGATATACAGATCGTTTTTCAGGACCCCAATTCTTCTCTTAATTCCCGAATGACTGTCCGGGATATTGTTGCTGATCCTCTAAAAGCCCACAAAATAGGCACCCATCAGCAAAGAACGGAAAAAGTGAAAGATCTGCTCGAAAGGGTGGGTTTAAATAGCTCCCAGATGGACCGTTATCCCCATGAATTTAGTGGAGGACAGCGGCAGAGAGTTGGGGTGGCCCGGGCCCTGGCCCTAAATCCACGTTTTATTATCTGTGATGAACCCGTCTCAGCTCTGGATGTTTCTGTTCAGGCCCAGGTTTTAAATCTTTTTGAAGATCTGCAGGATGAATTCGGTTTTACCTATCTTTTTATTGCCCATGATCTGAGTGTCATTGAGCATATAAGTGACCGTATAATGGTCATGTATCTGGGTAAAATAGTGGAGGTAGCACCCAGCAATGAAATATATATGAACCCCCAGCATCCTTACACAGAAGCCCTGCTGGGTTCTATACCTGATGGTGATCCCCATTCTACGAAAGTAAGAAAAACTTTTTCCGGTGATGTACCTGATCCCTCAGATCCACCTCCGGGATGTAATTTACACCCCCGCTGTCCTTATTCCAGTGATTACTGCCGGAAAGTGGAGCCCGAGTTAAAAGAACTACCGGACCATAAAGATCATTATGTCAACTGCCATTCTGCCGAAGAACTTAATCTGGAGGGCTACCAAAAATCCCAACAGGTTTGACCAAAATAATAACCCTATAATTGTTAAGCCGAACAGAAAACAATACTCTACAATTAACCATTTATCATCCTGGGATCCAGAGCATCACGCAGTCCATCTCCCACCAGGTTAAAACCCAGTACGGTAATCATTATGGCCAGACCGGGAAAGGTTGTTACATGATGAGCTGTTCTTATATAACCTCTACCCTGACTGAGAATTGCTCCCCATTCGGGTGTCGGTGCCTGGGCACCCAGACCCAGAAAACCGAGCCCGGCAGCCCAAAGTATTGCCGTGGCAACAAGTAATGAAGACTGGACGATAAGCGGGGCCATACAGTGGGGAATGATGTGTTTTGTAATTATTATAAAGTCTCCCCAGCCCACAGCACGGGCTGCTTCTACATGTTCTTCATTTTTGATAGAGAGTACTGAGCCCCGAACCAGTCGGATATAGGTGGGCACGGAAACAATCCCCACCGCTATCATTGCATTTACCAGTCCTACCCCCATAACAGAGACTATTACAATGGCCAGCAGCATACCCGGAAAGGCCATCATTATATCGACAAAGCGCTGAACTATGAGATCGATCTTCCCCCCATAATATCCTGAAATAGCTCCTACAGGAACACCAATTAGAATACCTATTGCCACAGAAATAAAGCCGATAGTCATAGAAATTCTGGTACCATATATTATTCGGCTTAACATATCTCTGCCTAATTCATCAGTACCCAGTGGATGTTCCCAGGAAGGACCTTCAAGGGTACGAAAAAAATTGGAATCATAGGGGTCCCGGGGGGCAATAAAAGGAGCAAAAACAGCTACTATAAAAAGAATAATTATTAGAATTAAGCCAAAAACTGCCAGATGATTTCGGCGCAATCTTTTGGCGGCATCACTTTTGATTAAATTTTTAACCTTATTCATATTACCTCACCCTTAATCATATTGAATTTGTGGATCTAGAAGGGCATATATTAGGTCAACCACTAAATTAATAATTACCAGCAGCAGAGCAAGCATTAATACTGAGCCCTGAACTACCGGATAATCACGAGCCAGGATGGAATCGACCATCAGGCGCCCCACTCCCGGCCAGGAAAAAACAGTTTCGGTCAGCCCAGCCCCACCCAGAAGAATCCCAAATCTTAAACCAAGAATTGTAACCACCGGAATCAAAGCATTTCTTAAGGCGTGTTTAAGATAAACCACTTTTTCGGTTAGTCCCTTGGCCCGGGCAGTAGTAATATATTCTCTGCCCATCACTTCCAGCATACTGGACCTCGTTATCCGGGCAATTAAAGCTGTGGACTGAGCAGCTAAAGTAATACCCGGTAAAATAAAATGGTAAGGAGTCCCCATTCCTGAGGAAGGTAGCCAGCCCAGACGAACCGAAAAAATGAGCATTAAAATCAAACCCAGCCAGAATACAGGAGCCGAAACTCCAAATAAAGAAAATATCATACTTGTCTGGTCATAAATGGAGTAAGGTTTGGTTGCTGAAATAATCCCGGCCCCAATACCAAAAATTCCGGCAATAACCAGGGCAAAAGCTGTAAGCTGCAGTGTATTGATAAAACGGGGCCAGATTTCATTCATTACCGGCTGGCGGGTTCGGGTCGACCTTCCCAGATCCCCCCGGGCCAGATCACGCATAAATACTGCAAACTGTACGGGCAGTGGTTCATCCAGCCGCATCTCAGAACGAACATGTTCAACATACTCAGGAGTAGCATGAACACCGGCCAGGGCTACCGCCGGATCGCCCGGCAGCATTCGAACCATACTAAAAATTATTATGGCTACTCCCAGTAAAACCGGTATTAAAAGCAGCAGACGACGTAAGATATATACTGTCACTTTAAAAACCTCCTGTAAAAAAAGACTGATTTAACTGTAGTCAATAATGGGTAAAATTAATAATAAATATTATATTACATGGATCAATATATTTAAAGATCAATAGAATTTTTCGTTAATATTGAATATAAAAACAATAATTTATAATAGCATTATACTTTATTATACAAAAGGAAGGGCCCACCGGAACAATTATGCTGAGGGCCCTTTCTTTTTATTAATCTCTGCTTATTAATTTCTTCATCTGTAAATAAAAATCATTTTTTTACGGCATCAATAAATTATACCTGTCCATTTTTTCTTAGACAGTTATATAATTTTCTATTCGGTGAAGTAGGCTTCTGCTGCAGATATATATTCACGGGGATGGTGAATTAATCCGGCAACATTATCCCGGACAGCATTTATCTGTACTTCACTATGCAGGAACAACCAGGGCGCCTCATCCCAGATTATTTCAATTATTTCTGCATAGGATTCCCGGCGGGTTTCTTCATCAGGTATAACTCTTGCTCTTTCGAGAAGCTCGTCTACTCGCTCATTATCCAGATAGGAATAATCATTTCCCTCAGGAGCAAACTGGGAGGAATGAAACAGAGCAAACAGTCCATAATCCGCATCACCAGTTACTGTTCCCCAGCCTAAAAGATACATATCATGTTCGGCTTCTTCGGGAGATTTATCCAGAAATTCCAGATAAGTTGTCCACTCCATTGTTTCCAGCCGCGCATTAATACCCACATCTGCAAGCTGGCTCTGTACGGCCTGAGCTATTGTTTCATCCATCATATAACGCCCCACGGGATGGTGAAGGGTTATCTCAAGACCATCTTCATATCCTGCTTCAGCCAGAAGTTCCTGAGCTCTATCGGGATCATATTCATATCTTTCCTGCTGAGCATATCCAAATATATCCGGAGATATGGGAGCATCAGAAGGCCGTCCGGCACCATCCATAATTTGTTCTACTATGGCCTGATTATCTACAGCATAGTTTACAGCTTTACGGACCCGGATATCATCAAAGGGCTCTTTTTTGTTGTGCATTCCCACATATATGGTTCGCAGACTGGCTGTCTGGACGACATTTACTCCCTCTACTCCTTCCAGTCTGGTTCTCTCACGAGGGGGCACAAACATAGTGGCATCAGCTTCTCCTGTTTCCACCATCACAACCCTTGTGGAATCTTCAGGTACTATACGGAAGGTAACTGTATCCAGATAGGCATCATCTCCCCAGTAATTCTCATTACGACTTACCACTATCTCTTCTCCTCTGGTCCAGCTTTCAAAAACAAAGGGGCCGGTTCCTACAGGATTCATGGAAATTTCATCACCATATTCCTCCACAGCTTCAGGACTGATCATGGAAATAAAATCATGAGAAAGATGAGCCATAAGAGGAGCAAAAGGCTCTTCAGTAAAAAGGCGTACTGTATAATCATCAATAACTTCAATGTCAACTACCTGATTAATTAAAAAGGAAAAGGGAGCCTTCTCATCCTGCAGACGCTCCAGATTGAATTTTACTACCTCAGCATCAAAATAAGTTCCATCATGAAACTCAATACCCTCTTTTAAGAAAATGTCATACTCCAGTCCATCCTCGGAAACCTCATAACCTTCTGCCAGCAGGGGAACTATTTCCCCCTCAGGAGTCATATCAAATAAGGTATCCATAGTATGCATCATAACCATAGCTGCCGGTGAAGAAGTAGCTTCTGCCGGATCCAGTGATTCCGGGTCAGCACCCATCGCAATCGTCAGGTCCCCACCTTCTCTGGCCTGAACAGTAATAGCACCCCACGAAATAGAAAATGCCACAGCAAATACCAGTATCAGCAAAATAATACTCTTTTTCATATTCTTTCCCCCTCATATTATAATAGTTTTTCAGGAAAATATTATATTAATTAAATTAAAAATATCATTGATTTGATTTAATTAATATATTTACTGTGAGAATATAGATAAAAATATAGATTCTTGATTATATATTATTTCAGATTAACAGGAAAAATCCTTCATGTATACATGGATACTTGGAATTAAAGAT
>PWDW01000008.1 GCA_003553225.1 Halanaerobiaceae bacterium | reverse complement strand
TTCATCGAAAAGCAAAGGCCAGTTGTCTCTATTTTGAACAGGAAAATTATCCAGCCAGGTTGCATCATCAGCTATACCCCAGAAGGTAACTCCGGAAATAATATCACTGTATTCAATAAATAACTTAAATATTTCTTCATATCTTTGAGCCTGTTTTTCCAGCATTTCTTCAGTTGGCTCATCAAGCCTTCGGTCATCACCCCAGCTGAACATGGACATATCCAGCTCTGTAATCTGTATTCCGAAATCATAATCAGTCAATTCATCCAGTTCGGCAAACCTTTGAATCGTCCTTTCTATGGCAAATAGAGAAGGACCATTTATATCCCAGTGGCCCTGCATTCCTATTCCGTGGATGGGAACACCATCTTTAATTAAACCTTCTACCATTTCATATATTGTCTGACTGCGCTGTATTGTATTATAATCATTATAGAATAATTTTGCCTCTGGATCTGCTTTATGAGCAAATCTAAAAGCTTTTGCAATATACTCTTCTCCTATTATCTTCAGCCAGGGGGTCTCTCTGTAAGTTCCTCGATCTATGGCTTCATTTACTACATCCCAGGCATATACTCTACCTTTATACTCTTCCATAACACCTGTAATATGATTTTCCATCCTATCGATAACAATCTGACGTTCTTTTTCTGTTATATTATCTTTTTGGTCTATCCGATTCCCCGCTTCATCTTCAAAAAACCAGCCAGGTATCTGGTTATGCCAGATCAAGGTATGACCTCTGACCTTTTTATTCTCCTCTTCGGCAAATTCCACCAGGTCATTGGCTGTATTGAAAGTAAAATGACCTTCCCGGGGCTGCAGAGCATCAGGCTTCATTGAATTTTCAGCTGTCACACTGTTAAAATGTTTTTCCAGTAAATCCCGGTGAGAATCGAGAGTTCTATTCCAGTGGGCAACTGCAACTGCAGCACCTATCGGAAAATAATCTTCATATACCTGATATAAAGAAGGAATATCACTGCTATCAGTCAAACCAGGGGCTGAACAAACCAACATGATTACAACTAATATAAAAACAGCCGATAAAAAACTATATTTTTTAATTTTAAACACCTCTTTACTTTTTTCATAGTTAATATTTATTGTTAATATTTATTACCAGCCTGCTGAACTAGTATTCTCAATTCCCCATAAATATTATAAAAATTTATATAACCACCTGCTATATCAGTGAAATATTTAAATAACAAAATTTTACATTGTGAACCATTATTCAAAACTCCAGGAATCAAAATAAAAACTTTCACCTGCAAATATAAAAAACAGATCATGCTCACCTGTCACATCCTGAACTTCAATAGTTTTTTCAATAAACTCTTTCTTGTCCCCGGTATTGGGAATCTCAAGATAGCCAAGGGCCTCACCTTTTGGATCTCCCACAGCTATCTTAATTACATTTCCCTTGTTTTCACTGGCTGCTTTTACCGTAAATGTATCCGGGCTTTCCGGGCCAAAATCTACCCCGGACACCCCGATAAAACTGCCCGTACTCATTCCGGTTACAACCATATTTAGCTCACCAAAGTGTTTACCGGGTTCATCAGTCTCTTTTGTTTCAATCCCGGCACTCCAGGCCATCGTTTCTGCTTCATTTATTTGATAAGGATTCAAACTCTTAATCTGTTCTACTCCCTCTCTGGTAGCAGTTATTGGTTTTATTGCTCCATCTGCATTTATCTCAACCTCATCTATATGGGTGCTGCGATAACCACCAGAAATGTTCATCTCAGCTTCAAGCACCCGGGAATGATATAACATATACCAGTCATTATTAAATTTAATTAAACTGTGATGATTGTTACCTCCCCTGCCAAAAAACCTATGTGGATTATCCAGAATAACGCCCTGATATTCCCAGGGACCCAGGGGATCATCACTGGTCATATATGCAATTGTTCCGGCCGGGGGTCTATGCTCACCTTCAGCACCATGTCTGCTGTGGAAATTAGTACTGTAGGAAAAATAATAAGTATCATCTATTTTGTTCATATAAGCAGCTTCAAAGAAAAATGGAGCCTCAATAACTTCAGGGTTTCCGGCAAGACTAATCATATCTTCATTCAGCTCAACAACTCTTGCCGAATTAGGAAACTCTGCTTTTCCTTCCGGCACCCCACCACCATAGTAAAGATATGCAGTTCCATCATCATCGACAAAAACAGCCGGATCAAAAACCCAGGGTATATCGGTATTGGGAGTACTCCGATCAATTAGAGCTTCATCGATTGGATCTTTAAAAGGACCTACAGGATTATCAGAAGTAAGAACCCCAATACCATTGGCATTATCGGAAAAATATAAGAAAAATTTATCTTCCCCATCTATTTTTTTATATGCTGGATCTGGAGCCCAGGAAAGCCCGGACCAGGGAGCTTTACCAAAAAAGCCCGAAACCAGAATTGTGCCGTGATCTGTCCAGTTTACCAGGTCTTCTGAGGAGATCCTGTTAAGTGTTCGAATCCTCCCATAAGTGTTTTCCTGTATATTATCCTCAACATCTGTCTCCAGCACATCGTGAGTTGAATATACATACAGCCTATTATCATAAACCAGACCTGCCGGATCAGCACCAAACCTTTGAGTCATTAAAGGATTAAAATGATCCAGAGGTTTATAATTTTCGGCCAGCTCAATTCCCTCAAATAAATCAGCAGGTTCTGCTTTCACATATTCCTGATTGTAAAACCAACCTGAAACTAAAATAAACAACAGCAGCAAACTAACTAAAATAATATATTTATCCATCTGTGCCCCCTTTTTATTCATATAATTTTCCCATTATTCAATTGGTACTCTCCAC
>PWDW01000003.1 GCA_003553225.1 Halanaerobiaceae bacterium | reverse complement strand
TACAGAAAAAAAGAGATGAAGTTTTGGAAAAATTAACTGAATTTAATAGATTTCCCGGATATACACAGTTTTTACCTTATTTCTTTTCCAGTGCTTCTTCTCTGTTTGATTATCTGGGGAAGAGCAGTTCAGTTTTTATCGAACATTATCCCCGGATTGAAGAACGTGTAGAAAACAACAGCCGTGATATAAGGGAGACCACGGTGTCCCTTCTTCAGCAGGGCCAGATTCTTCCCACCTATGAAAAGAATTTTGTATATACTGATGAGTTTAATAACCTTCTTAGAGATAAAGCCGGGTTTTATTTTGTTGAAGATTTTTATGATATTTCTCTGCCCGAAAAATTTGAGGAAATAAATTTTACCACTTCCGGTGTTGAACCTTTTCACAGTCAGCTTGAACTTTTCGCCGATCGCCTGCAAAATCTTACCGATCAGGGGTACAGGATTCTGGTTTCTGTTGATTCTCAACCTAAAGCTGAACGTATAGAAAGGTTTATTAAAGAAAAGGAGCTGCCGCTCATTTCAGTTCCTAAAAACCTTAAACGGGGAACAATTTCGGTTCTGGAAAAAAGTTTGTCAGAAGGATTTATTCTGGAGGATTTTAAACTGGCTGTATATACAGAAAAGGAAGTTTTTGGCACTCCTCAGAAGCGCAAAAAACGGCTCACCAGTTTTGAAGAGGGAGTGAAAATTTCCTCTGCTGGTGAACTTAATGCCGGGGACTATGTGGTTCATGAAAATCACGGAATTGGCAGGTATCTGGGTATAAAATCTCTGGAAGTGCAGAATCAGCATCAGGATTATCTGGTTCTTCAGTATGCCGGTGATGATAAACTATATGTGCCTACGGATAAAGTTGATCTGGTGCAAAAATACGTTGGTGCAGATGACAGCCCACCCCGGCTTTATGAGCTGGGAGGCAATAAATGGGAGCGGGTTAAAGAAAAGGTTGAAAATTCGGTAAAGGAGATGGCGGTTGAGCTGCTGGAACTTTATGCCGAAAGAGAAACGGTTGAGGGCTATAAATTTTCGTCAGACACCGACCTGCAGACAGAGTTTGAAGATGAATTTTCTCATCAAGAAACACCCGACCAGCTGGCGGCAATTGAAGATATTAAAGAAGACATGGAATCTTCTACCCCCATGGACCGCCTGCTGTGTGGAGATGTGGGCTATGGTAAAACCGAAGTGGCCATCAGAGCTGCTTTTAAGGCAGCTGTTGACAGCAAACAGACTGCTTTTCTGGTTCCAACCACTATACTCGCCCAGCAGCACTTTAATACTTTTAAGGAACGGCTGTCAGGTTACCCCGTGGAAGTGGAGATGATAAGTAGATTCCGGACCACAGCTGAACAGAAGGAAATTGTTGAAAAACTGGCCCGGGGGGAGATTGATATTATTATTGGAACCCACCGTCTGCTGTCGAAGGATATTATTTTTAATGACCTGGGCCTTCTGGTAATAGATGAAGAACAGAGATTTGGAGTTTCTCATAAAGAGCAGATTAAAGATCTGAAGCGGAATCTTGATGTTTTAACCCTGAGTGCCACACCTATCCCCCGAACTCTGCATATGGCCCTGGCCGGGGTAAGGGATATGAGCCTGATTGAAACTCCCCCCCGTAATCGATATCCTATCCGGACTTATATTAGAGAATTTGAAGAAGCATTGATAAAAGATTCTTTCAGAAGAGAAATGGACAGGGATGGGCAGATATATTTTGTGCATAATCGGGTGGAAGATATAAATAAAAAGGCTGATCAGCTTCGTGAACTGGTACCGGAAGCCAATATTGCTGTTGCTCACGGCCAGATGAGTGAAAACCGTCTGGAACAAATTATGCATGATTTTTATCACAGAGAATATGATGTTCTGGTCTGTACAACTATTATTGAGAATGGACTTGATATCCAGAATGTAAATACTATCATTATAAATCGTGCTGATAGAATGGGACTGGCTCAGCTATATCAGCTGCGGGGCCGGGTGGGCAGGACCAATAGAATTGCCTATGCCTACCTTTTATATAAAAAAGACAGGGTTCTTTCTGAAGTTGCTGAAAAAAGGCTTAAAGCAATAAAAGAATTTACAAATCTTGGTTCTGGATTTAAAATAGCCATGCGGGATCTGGAAATTAGAGGAGCCGGTAATTTACTGGGCCCGGAACAGCACGGTCATATAGCGGCAATTGGATTTTCTCTTTACTGTAAACTTCTTGAAAATGCGGTAGAAGAATTAAAAGGAGAAAAGGAAGAAACTAAAGAACTGGAAATCGATCTCGGACTTGATGCCTATTTACCCGATGATTATATTCCGGATTCCCGACAGAAAATTGAAATATATAAAAAGATAGAAGAGGCCCGGAGTGAATCCCAGATAGAAGATATCAAAGTAGAACTCAAAGACAGGTTCGGTGATCTGCCTGAGGTGGTAAATAATCTGGTAGAAATGGGCAGTATCCGCATTAAGGCTAAGTCCCTGGGTGTAGAAAAAATAAACAGAGACGAGAACATTATTTATCTTCATTTTGAAGGTATGGAATCTCTTGAGGGAGCAGAAGTAATGGATTTGATTGATAAATATCCCCGGAAGATAAAAATTCGTTCGGCAAACAAACCGGTGATTGGAGTGAAAACTTCCGGAAATGGTTTTCCTGATCTTCTGGAGGAGGTTCTTAATAATCTGGCCCGGATGGTAGCCGCCTGACAGGATCAGTAAAATGGATGTAGTTTGATATTTCATCAGACCCGGCAAAACTTATACCGGTTATTTTTTAGGTGTGGGGGAAAGGATAGTGGGATTTTTTATGTCTGATAAAAAAGGAG
>PWDW01000208.1 GCA_003553225.1 Halanaerobiaceae bacterium | reverse complement strand
TTGACTACATTTGATTCTTTTTCTATCTTGGTACAGGCCTCCGTATTCTTGATGACCACTTCGTCTAACCCTCTATGATCCACTAGTAAATTAGATCCATTTCCTAATATTCTATAATCTATTCCTTCATTTTGGCATCTTTTTATTTCATTTATCAATTCCTCCTCGCTCTCTGGTATTGATAAAACATCGACAGGCCCCCCTATCTTAAACGTAGTATGATTCCTAAGAGGTTCATCGTACATCCTTTTCATTGAGCATTTCCTCCAATTCTTGAATATATGAATAACCTTTTTGTTTCATTGAATTAATCTTTTTCTGTACGTGTTTTTTATCGAGTTCTTTTTCACCTTTTTCAATTTTATTGAGAATATTTTCTGTATTTTGATTAACTACTTTAATATATCTATCTGAAAGTGAAAATTCCTCTAATAATGATTCTTTTTTATCTATTAAATCCTTTGACGAAAAATCAAGGGTGGCAAATGGGGTATTATTTTTAATACTAAATATACTCGTATGGAGACTACCAGAGATTACGAAGTCAAAATATTTATGTAAAGAATAATATTCTAAAGGATTTACTTTCCGAAATAAATCTACATCAGCTAGACTGGATTTATTCGGAGCTACTATCTGATACCCTTTTTTCTTATAGTGGCTTACAATTGGTTTTCCAATATCCTTATTTAATTGATTTATAGCTAGAATTGGCCTATCCAACGAAACACCATTAGATAACAAAATTTCTTTCAAATCTTTTTGGGGGAAATCAATCAAAATAGTCGGATCCGGTACCCTTTGTATTTCAGATATTCCCAATTCTTCTAAAAGTTTTTCAGTATGTTCGTCCCGAACGCTGATTTTATCAAAGGAAGAGATATACTTTTTGTAAATTTTTAATTCAGTTTTAGAAAGAGATTCTAGTTTCATCTTATTTGCGGATGCACCATAACTAACTTTAAGAGCGTTTATAGAGGGATCTAAAAAATATGCATTAGGGAATGGACGCTTAGATTCGTTTTTTATATAGCTCCATCCTTCGTCGCTACCAACCCCTAGAACATCATAGTTTTTCTTTTTTAGAAGCTCTACAGCTTTCTTATGATTATCTGTAATAATCCAATATGAGCTTAAAGCATCTTTGTCCTCTAAAAAATTAGCACAGGTGTTAAAATCCAGCAAATTTCTAATAAGTACTTTAGGATTAAGAGAATAGAGTCTTTTTATTTCTTTTTGTCGGGTTCGATAATCAATTATTTCAACTTTGGAATTTTTTATTTTCTTTTTCAAGCTTTTCCATAAGCTATAAGCCTGAAGAATCGCCCATCTATTCTTATTGTTGTGATACGTAAGTATTCCTATTTTAACCATATAAATCACAAAAATCTATTTTTTAAATAATTCTTCCCATTGTTGAATAATTCTACTGGCTTTAAAATCCTCTACTCTCTCTGAGCAATCCGAATATCGATTTCTTAATTTTTGATCATCCATTATTTTAATCATCGAGTTAGCAAATATTTTTTCATCTTCAGATAAAGGTTTTTCCTCTAAAGTT
This sequence comes from Halanaerobiaceae bacterium, assembly GCA_003553225.1. Lineage (GTDB taxonomy): Bacteria > Bacillota > Halanaerobiia > Halanaerobiales > Halarsenatibacteraceae > T1SED10-99. The sequence continues at coordinate 1,293 of PWDW01000208.1, read as the reverse complement.
TTGAGAAACATCTGGTTGTCAAAAGATTCTACCAAAATACCATATTTTCCATAATAGGGATAATTGATTTCCTCCCTTATCCCAAGCTCAGGACACAGGATCTCTCTAGGTCCTGCGGTACAATCCGTAGAGATCACAGGTATATCTTGTGATAGTGCCTCGGTCAATACATTTCCAAAACCCTCCCAAAGCGAGGAAAGAACAAAACAATCCGATTTTTTTAAATAGGGAAATACATTTTCCACATTACCTAGGAAAAACACTTTTTCTTCAAGATCCATCTTTTTTACTAATTCTTCTAAATTTCTTCTTAAACTCCCCTCACCCAACACGATAAGTTTAGCATCTCTTCGGGATTGAGATACTTTTTTAAAACATCTTAATAGATACCATTGACCTTTTTGTTTAGATAGACTCCCAATGGTTATAAAATTAAAACTATCATCAAAGATTTCTTTATGATTTTCTAAAATCTTTTTTTCAGCCATTCTTTTGAATTTCCCTACGTTTTGTACATTATGTATATAACAGGTGTTATCTAAAGAAAAATTTTCCTTCAACTCAATTTCTACTCCCTCAGACAAAGCTACAACTTTATCAGCTTTAGGATATAACTTTTTAATTAAGTATTTTTCAAATTTTCCAAAATTCAACATAGGATTATTTCTTACTGAGCAGTTTATTTTAGATTTATTATTAAAAATTGTTTTACTTAAGATTGATGTGATGTTAGTTTTATAAAGAAAAGAAATAACAGTATTTATCTTATATTTTTCACAAATATCAGCTATTTTTTTTGCTCTAACTATAATCTTAGGGTTAAAAGGGTCAATTCCTACGATTAAATTATCGTATTTATTGTATACTATTCTTTTAGTCTCCACCTCATATTCATTTTCTTTTTTTACAAAAGTAAGAAAGATAACATTATATCCCTTATCATCTAATACGTTTCCTACTTCTGTAGCTATTCTTTCAGCTCCTCCACCCACTTCCAATCTATGGATTACTATTAAAATATTCTTCATTTTAATAAGCACCTATTCATTAATTATTTTTCTGATCATTATTAATTTTAAATCTTCCTTACTCTAGAAGATTTTCAAATATCTCTAAATACCTTTCACCAATCCTTTCTATATCATAATTTTCTACAGCATGCTCCCTTGATCTTTTACCCATTTCTTTCCTAACATCCTCATTTTCTAGTATATATCTAACATCATCCACTAAGTCTTCGAAATTGCCAGAGTGAATTCCTATCTTTTTTTCTTTCAGAATATCGTCCGGATC
>PWDW01000006.1 GCA_003553225.1 Halanaerobiaceae bacterium | reverse complement strand
GAGGACATAAAATTCGTCCTCATCGGCTCCGGCCCCGCCGCCGAAGAACTGCAAAAACAAACCGAAGAAATGAATCTCCAGGACACGGTAGAATTCACCGGCCGCATCTCCGACCGAAAGCTTGTCCGCCGCCTGCTGGAATCCGACATCTGCGCAAACCCCGACCTCGCCACCCCCATGAACGACAAATCAACAATGAACAAGATAATGGAATACATGGCCCTCTCCAAGCCTATCGTTCAATTTGACCTAACCGAAGGCCGCTACTCCGCCAAGGAGGCCTCCCTCTACGCGGATGATAATGACCCGCAGGACATGGCCAATAAAATATTAGAGCTGGCCAATAATCCTGAAAAAAGAGCCAAAATGGGCACCTCCGGCAGAAAACGCCTCGAACAAAACCTATCCTGGCAAAAACAAAAGAAGACCCTAAAGAAGCTGTATTCTGATCTTTTCACGACCGGCTAATATTACACTTTCCATCATTCAATCCATGGATGAAAGGTTTCACTAAAACCTCCGTCATTCCGTCCATCGACACAATGATTTCCTAAAACCTTCCGTCATTTCATCCATGGACGAAACGTTCGAATGAAATATTCTGAGTTTGCCTTTTGGCCCTTGAATTTTCGGGCAGCTCGATAAAGTAGGCTCGACAATAATTTTATCGCGAGTCGATCTATGGGAAGCAAAAAACTATAGTCTAAAAAGAGCAGGATTTAATCGAAAATTTCTGGAGTTCAGCCCCCTATTTCCACGTGAGTATGAACTTACAGCATTTGCTGTTTAGAAAATGATATTCCATCGTTAGGAAGTTTAATTTGTATTTTCATCGGCCAGTACTTTATACTTTAAGCAGTTGGAATTTTAAAATCATACTGGATTATGGAGAAGAGTGATAAAAATGGATGAAGAAGACTACCTTGAAAGAATAGTTGTAGACTCAAATATTTGTGATGGTCGTCCATGCGTGAAAGGAACTCGTATCGAGGTTGGAGTTGTTATGGATGCACTTGCGGAAGGTCTATCGGCTGAGGAAATAGTAGATCATTATCCTGCCCTGGAAAAGGAAGATATCCGTGCGGCTGCAGCATACGCCGGTGAATTATCAAGAGAAAAAGTTTGGAAGCTAACAGCTTCTTGAAAGTAAAATTAGACGAGAACCTATCCCGTCACCTAAAAACTCCTCTTGCAAATTTGGGACTTAATGTTTCTACTGCTTTGGATGAGGGGTTACTGCATAAAAGTGACGCGAAAGTTGCCAAAACAGCCCGGGGAGAGGATCGGATAATTTTTACTCTTGATCTCGATTTTTCGGATATCAGGAAGTTCGCGCCGGGGACCCACCCCGGAATCGTTATATTTCGTCCTAAATTTATGGGGCCTGTATATGTAGAACGTTTTATCATGCAATTTGTCCGGGAAAATGATCTGGCTTCTTTCCAGGGTTGTCTTGTAATAGTAGAACAAGAGCAAATCCGCGTCCGAAAACCGGATGCTGGTGCGGAAGAATAGATGATTGATCACAGGAGTTGCGAAAGCTCTTTCCGGCGATAGCAGAGAATAAGCTTACAACCTGTACTCGGAATCCACCTGATTCTAAAATTACCACTTTTATTTATCATATATTTTTACCACCTGCTAAAAATTTATAATCCACCAATATTTCACAAAATAATACCCAATTCTTAAACCCGTCGAGGTGTGCACAATTGTGAAAACGTGCACGGGTTTATAGAAATTTTAATTGATAATTTAAATTTATGTCAGATAGAGAGTGGGATGCTTAGGATAGAGGCAACAGTTAATTAAAAATTAGCCAAATCCGGGAAATGCTACATTTGGGCTACTGATTCTATATTCTTAATTTTTTGAGCTTTCGGTCCCTGGAGAGTCTGATATAGATCATACTTCATCTGTAAATCAAGCCAGAATTCAGCCGATACCTCGAATACCCGGCCCAGCATCAGGGCGGTTTCCGGAGTTATGTTCCGCTTGCCGTTTATTATTTCGTTTATCCGAGGATAAGCTACATCAAGTTTTTGGGCCAGCGCAGTTTGTGTCATATTAAGAGGCTCTAAAAATTCTTTGTTTAAAATTTCACCCGGATGGGGCGGTGAACTTTCAAAATTTTGCAGCCGTTCAGCATTGTTTTTTTGTTCCACGTTAATCACTTCCTATTTATGGTAATCTTCAATTGAAACTTCAGTTGCTTCCTTATTCGACCAGTAAAAGCAAATCCGAAATTGACGGTTAATTCGCATTGAATATTCATTTTTACGTTTTCCGGCCAGTTTTTTTATCCGTTGGCCGGGGAATTTTTTTAAGTCTTTCAGTGATTTGGCAGAATCTATCATATGGAGCAGCCGGTGCGCTTTTGACCATAATTCCCGTGGACATGTTTTACGAGCGTTTTTAGTATTTTTGCCAGAATATATGTCGCTGGTACCCTGGCTGGCAAATGACTTTATCAAAGTTGTACTCCTCCTACTTTTATAACATTATAAGGTATAACCTTATAAAATTCAATTGTAGAATAAACATAGTTGAGAATTAATGGTTCCTCCTCGGGAAAACCCCCTCAAGCAATTACCGGCTGCGACTTATTCCATGCCCTGGTAAAAGAATCCGCCCAAAGAGGCTACTCCCCCTATTTCTTCGGTGCCTGCGAACAGATCCTCCAAAAAATGCAGAAAAAATGCAAACAAAAACACCCCGATTTGCAAATAGCCGGCACTCGCTACGGCTATTTTGAAGAAAACTAGTTACCTGAAATCGTAGAAGAAATAAATAATTCTGAGCCCGACATCTTATTTATAGGCATCTCCAGCCCCCTAAAAGAAGAAATCATGCAAGAATACGCAGAGGACTTGCAGGTTCCGGTAATAATAGGAGTAGGCGGCAGTTTCGATG
>PWDW01000068.1 GCA_003553225.1 Halanaerobiaceae bacterium | reverse complement strand
TGCCTTACATTTTGCTTTCATTCTGCCTTACATTTTGCTTTCATTCTACTTTTCATTCTGCCTTTCATATTGCAGCATTATAGTATAGAATCATTCCGGGGTCTGGTTTTCAAAATTAGCACCATAATCATAATGCCTGATCAGCCGCATTTCAGTCAGCGGCCAGTACAGCCAGAATGCTTTTCCTTCAATAGAGCTACGCTCCACAAAACCCACAATTTCTGCCACCCTGCTGTCAGCACTGTGATTTCTGTTATCACCCAGGACAAAATAATGGTCTTCCGGAATTTCGGTGGGCCCAAAGCTGCCCCACATCTCTTCTTTAATATAATCCTCCTCCAGAGGCTGGCCATTTATAAAGGTACTGCCATCACGAATAGAAACAGTTTCACCGGGCAGGCCCACTATCCGTTTAATGTATTTCCCTCGTGAGGTTCCCTGAGGAGTAAACACAACAATATCCCCTCTCTGAGGAGGCTGAAAACGGTAAGTTATTTTATTAACAAATAAACGCTCACCATCTGTCAGGGTGGGTTCCATTGACTGGCCATCAACCACAAAAGATTGAGCCACAAAAGTTATAATGAAAAAGGCCAGTATTCCAGCAATTACCAGAGACTGTAAAAACTCCTTAATTTCTTCCAAAGCAGGTTCCTCCCAGAAAAATCATCTTAATTGTCACTATCTTTTTTTGGATTATCTAAACTGCCTATTGCATTTTTAACCACATCAATATCCACATCGGATGCAATTCTCAGTTTCATATTATCGCCCGTTATCTTTATTACCTTGGCCTTTATCCCCCCTATAGTCACAACTTTATCTCCCACTTCAAGATTGTCCACCATCTCTTCATGCTCCTGTTCTTTTTTGCGCTGGGGGCGAATCAAAAAATACCAAAAAACACCAAAGATAACAACCAGGGGCAGTAATTGAATCACAAATTCCATTCTTTTTCCTCCTTCTGATTATTTTATCATTAAAAATACAGCTAAAACCTAAAAAAAGCCTATCATTAATGAGTATAATACTTCTTGTGCAAAATTTCAATAATAAGTCAAAATTTCCTTACAGTAAACAAAATAAAAAAGATCAGCGGCCGTATTTTTGATAAAAATCCCGGCACAGCTGGCTCAATTGTCCCCGGCTGACCGCCGAACGAACTTTTTTCATTAACTGAAGGTAAAAATATAAATTATGATAACTGGTCAACCTTACCCCGAGAATTTCTTTTCTCTTCAGCAGATGCCTTATATAGGCCCGGGTGTAATTTTCACAAACCCGGCAGTCACACTCCGGATCAACAGGGGTAAAATCTTCTTTATATTCTGCATTACGCACCTTAATTCTACCCCGGCTGGTGAAACAGGAGCCGTGTCTGCCCAGTCTGGTAGGCAGTACACAGTCAAACATATCAATACCCCGTTGAACACCTTCCAGCAGATCACCGGGGGTTCCCACTCCCATCAGATATCGGGGTTTATCTTCAGGTAGCTCCGGGACAGTAAAGTCCAGGACCCTCATCATATCTTCCTTTTTTTCACCCACACTGAGACCACCCACAGCATATCCGGCAAAATTCATATCCCTGAGTTCAGAGGCACACATCTGCCTTAGGTCTTTATATACTCCTCCCTGAATGATCCCAAATAGAGTCTGACCAGAATTTGGATTATGCTTCTTCTGGCAGCGCTCAGCCCACTTCAAAGTACGCTCTACCGCCTTATTTACATATTTTTTATCGGCATCCCCGGGAGGACACTCATCAAAAGCCATTATAATATCGGCCCCAAGCCTGTTCTGAATCTCAATGGATCGCTCCGGATCAATAAAATAACGGGCTCCATCAATATGAGACTGAAAATGAACCCCCTGATCGGTTATTTTATTTAATTCTGCCAGGCTGAAAACCTGAAATCCCCCACTGTCCGTTAAAATAGGCCGGTCCCAGTTCATAAATTCATGAAGTCCTCCAGCCTTTTCTATAAGTTCTTCCCCCGGTCGTAAGGAGAGATGATAGGTATTGCCCAAAATTATTTCGGCTCCTATCTCCTTTAATTCAGGCGGTGAAATGGATTTAACAGCAGCCTGAGTGCCGACCGGCATGAAAATAGGAGTCTGAAAACTGCCGTGCTCGGTTTCCAGTTTACCTCTGCGGGCCTCTGTCTGCTTATCTTTATCAAGAACAGTATAATTAAATGACATATCAAAATCCCTTCAAAACTTTTTTTAGCTATTTTAAAAATAGCAAAAACAAAAACCGGTTAATCAATTATAAACCGGCAAATTTTGATAAACCAGCAGTGATTGTACTTTAAAAAAATCAATGTATAAACATTGCATCTCCCAGGCTGTAGAAACGAAATTTTTTCTCTATAGCCTCCTGATAGGCTGAAAGGACCTCATTTTTCCCGGCAAAAGCACTTACCAGCATCAAAAGAGTTGATTTTGGAAGATGAAAATTGGTGATAAGACCCTCAATAACATTAAATTCAAACCCCGGATAAATAAAGATATCAGTCCATCCTTTATCGGCTGCAATCTCCTTCTTTTTCTGATAAACTCCCTCCAGAGTTCGGGTAACTGTGGTACCCACCGCTATCACCCGCCGGTCACTCTCCAGAGTCCGGTTAAGCAAACGAGCTGCTGTTTCCGGCAGCTCATAATATTCAGCATGCATATCATGGTCTTCCACTGAAGTGGTCCGAACCGGGCGAAAGGTTCCCAGCCCCACATGCAGGGTAAGCTGGGCAATATTAACACCCTTATCTTCAATTTTAGACAGCAGCTCAGGTGTAAAATGCAGGCCTGCCGTCGGTGCGGCAGCAGAACCCTTTTTTTGGGCATAAACAGTCTGGTAGCGCTGTTCATCTTCAAGGTCCTTTTTTATATACGGAGGCAGCGGCATCTCACCCAGACGGTGCAGAATATCGGAAAAATCACCTGTGTATTCAAACTCAACAATACGTCCTCCAAAATCAGTATAATCCAGAACCGAACAGGTCAAAAGTCCCTCACCAAAAGAAATCTCAGTTCCTTTTTTCACTCTTTTACCGGGACGAACGAGAACTTCCCAGACCTCGGGGCTTTTTTCGTTTAACAAAAGAACTTCAATTTCAGTTCCGGTAGGCTGCTTGACACCATATAAGCGGGCCGGAATAACCTCACTGTTGTTCAAAACAAGCAGATCTCCCGGGCTGAGGTGATCTATTATATTTTTAAAAATGGTTTCTTCGGTCTCCCCGGTTTTGCGATCCAGCAGTAAAAGCCGGGATTCATCTCTTCTCCGGGCCGGAGTTTGAGCAATTAGCTCCTCCGGTAAATCATAATCAAATTCCTCTACATCCATTTATTTCACTCCATTTATGATTATCCTGCAAAAAGTGTTATTTTAAAATTTTACAATTTATGATTGCGATCATGACAATAATATTATATCTTAAATTAAATAAAATTAACTTTTTGCAGTGCAACCATTTATTTAAATAACTAACCATTTATTAAATAATTATTATTTAATATTTAAATAACTAATTTTTGCTAAAAAAGATTTTTCAAATTATAAGAGATTACTGATCATTGGTTTTTTCATCAGAATTATTTTCATCATCAAAAAAAAGACCTGCTTTTGTGTTTCCTCCAGGACTGATTCCCAGATGGTCATAAGCGGCAGCCGTAGCTATCCGCCCCCGTGGGGTGCGGTCAATAAAACCCAGCTGCAGAAGGTAGGGTTCATATACTTCTTCAATGGTATCAGTTTCTTCACTGATGGCAGCGGCCATTGTATTCAAACCAACCGGACCACCCTCAAATTTGTTGATAATAGTTTTTAGCAATTTGTGGTCCACCCGGTCCAGACCAAGTTCATCAATTTCCAGAAGTTCCAGGGCCTGTTCTACAACCGAAGTTGTTATAACCCCATCAGCTTTTACTTCGGCAAAATCTCTGACTCTTTTAAGCAGTCGGTTGCTTATCCGGGGTGTCCCGCGGGAGCGGCGGGCAACCTCCACAGCACCCTGGTCGTGTATTTCAATATCCAGAATTTTAGCAGAGCGGAGTATTATCTTTTTTAACTCTTCCTTTGAATAAAACTCCAGCCTATTGATAACCCCGAACCTGTCCCGCAGAGGGGAACTAATCAGCCCGGCCCTGGTGGTAGCACCGACCAGGGTAAAAGGTGATAAATCCAGCCTCACCGAGCGGGCACTGGGCCCTTTTCCAATTATAATATCCAGACTGTACTCCTCTAAAGCCGGGTACAGAACCTCCTCGACCACCTTATTCAAACGGTGTATCTCATCGATAAACAATACATCCTGACCCTGGAGGTTGGTTAAAATGGAAGCCAGATCTCCCGGCCTTTCAATCGCCGGTCCGGAGGTTGTATGTAAATTTACATTCAGCTCATTGGCAATTATATTGGCCAGAGTGGTTTTCCCCAGACCCGGGGGACCATACAGCAGGACATGATCCAGAGCTTCTCCCCGGTTTTTAGCAGCTTCCACAAAAATTTTAAGTTTTTCTTTAACCTTTTTTTGACCGATATAATCCTCCATTTTTTCCGGACGCAGGGTTTGGTCAAAAAACCCATCATTTTCTTTTTGTTCCGGAGATACAATCCTCTCTTCCCTATCCATTTAAAAACTCTCCTTACCCAGATAACTGAGGGTCTTTTTTATCTTCTCTTCCAGAGAACTTCCAGCTGAAAATTCAATTTCATGCAGAGCACTGTTTATCTCACTGCGGGTATAACCCAGACTGTTCAGTGCTTCATAAAGGTCATCATCGGGCACTTTCCCGGTATCTGTTTCTGTACTCTGATACTCCTGACCCAGCTCGGAGATTTTTTCCTCCAGCTCCAGTATCAAACGCTGAGCTGTTTTGGGACCAATTCCCGAGACCTGTTTTAAGACAGATGTATCTTCAGTCATAATGGCATTTATAAACTCCTCATACCTGAGAGTGGACAAAACACTTATACCCGCTTTTGGACCCACCCGGGATACGGACAGTAATATATCAAACAGCTCTCTTTCCTTCATGGAATTAAAGCCATACAGGTCCAGAGTATCCTCCCGTACATATGTATAAATAAAAAGCTCAATCTCTCCCCCGGGGTCAGGCAGATTAATCAGGTCGGACACAAAAACCAAATAACCGGTACCCCCGGAAGTTATAATAACCTTATTACCTGTTTTCCATTTTATTTCACCTTCCAGATAACCTATCACAGAATCTGCCCCCATTTATCTTTATTTCCCTGATAATGACTGTGGCAGATGGCAACTGCCGCAGCATCGGCCGCATCATCGGGTTCTATAATTTTTTGTAACCCCAGCATAGCTTTTACCATTTCCTGAACCTGATTCTTACGGGCCCTACCATAACCAACTACCGCCTGCTTAACCTGCAGGGGAGTATATTCAGCTACCTTTATTCCCGCCTCAGAACCACACAACATGATCACACCCCGGGCCTGACCCACACGAATAGCTGTTTTAACATTTTTATTAAAAAACAATTCCTCAACAGCCATCTGTTCAGGATTATTTTTTTCAATTATCTCCACCAGTTCCCGGTGTATTTGACACAGCCGGTCAGTATCTTCCTTTCCGGCAGCAGTCGTAATATTACCACAATCCACAAGAGAAAAGTTATTTCCCTGGGCCGAAATTACAGCATAACCGGCAGCCGCCAGTCCCGGATCCACACCTAATATTTTCAAAAAATGCCCCTCCTCAATACACAAATGATTATCCAGCACAAAATGTTATTTTAAGATTTTACATTTTATGATTACTGTCATGACAGTAATTTTACTTCTTAAATTAATTAAACTTGACTTTTTACAGGGCAATTACAAATATTTACCTAAAAATTTACAAAAAAAAATAATACATAAATCAGCTGGCTTCTTTAATCTCCTTAATTATCTCTTCCGGTATATTAAAATTGGTATAAACTTCCTGAATATCATCATGTTCTTCCAGCTCTTCCATTAAATTTAAAGTTTTAGCAGCGGTATTCTTATCCTGTATTTCAACTTCATTCTGAGGTACCATGGCCAGATCGGAGGAATCCACCTCAATTCCTTCCTCCTCCAGCTGATCTCGAATATTATCAAGTTCATTAACAGCAGTATAGATAGTAGCTATCTCATTTTGGACATCTATATCTTCAGCACCCAGTTCAATTAGCTGCAGCATCAGTTCCTCTTCTGATATATCATTATCCTGCAGCTCTATAACAATACGTCCTTTTTTATCAAACATATAGTCAACACAGCCGGATTGGCCGAGGTTTCCCCCATTATTGGAAAGTATATGGCGCAGTTCAGAGGCGGTACGGTTCCGATTATCACTGGTTATATCCATATAAAGGGCAATACCTCCCGGACCATATCCTTCATAATAAAACTGCTCATAATTGACACCTTCCAGCTCACCGGTGCCCCTTTTTATAGCCCTTTCTATATTATCTTTAGGCATATTCTGATCTTTTGCTTTTCTGATGACCCTTCTCAGCCCCGGATTTTTTTCCGGATCTCCGCCACCTTCACGGGCTTCAACCGTAATCCGCTTACTTAATTTAGAAAAAAGTTTAGCCCTCTTTTTATCCTGTTTTTGTTTCTGATGTTTAATATTGTGCCATTCAGAATGGCCGGCCATAATCTCACCCCCAAAACATTCGTATTATAATACTAACATATCAACCCGGAAAATTCAATTTAAATCACCATTAATCATCTGCTGTACAGACAACATTTCTAAGCACAATAATAAAAAGGCACTTCCTTTCTTTACTTTACGGTACAGTTAAAAATCAGCTCTATAAATTAAGACTGCAGCTGATGATCTTTGCTGTCCATATATTCTAAAATATTCTGAAGAATATTTTTTATTAATTCCAGTTCCCGGGGAGAACGATCAGCAAGCATATTATTAATATTTTTTAATTTAAGTTTAACTTCCGGATTATCCTCCCGGGGTTCCCTGATTAAATCTTCAAGAGGAATATTGAGAGCCTCGGATATTTTCATTAAGGCTGTTAAAGAAGGAGTTTTATCTCCCCTCTCCACCTGACCAATATAACTGTAATGCAGCTCAGCCTTCTCCCCCAGTTTTTCCTGGGTTAAATCCATACTGTATCGCAGCTTTCTCACACGTTCTCCGATTATATTTTTCTCCATTTATTTCACCTCTGTTATATATATTAAGGGCCTATAAGAGCATTTTTAAGAGTTTATTGGTATCATTTTTTTGTATTATATGTATTATAAAATACAAAAAGAAAGACCATGGCCAGTCTCCATGATCAAACAATTTATAGAGTTTTACGCAGACTGGTTATTAATTTATGCAGACCATGACCACCATTGTTTTCCCAGAGTTTTATAAATTCATCAATTTCTCTTTTTTCGGCGGCTGAAAACTCATCTATATCTATCTCTTCAGCTTCAAATTCTTTAAGACTGCTGATTGCCTTTTTTAGTGGATACTGAATTTTAAAATATAATTGATCAGACATGTTCATCCTCCTTTAGTATGCTGGCTATTTTTTTCAGGCGGGGAATACCAACTTCATCCAGAAACTTTAGATAGCCCTCCAGGGTAATAATTCTATTATCTTTAACTCTTTCACTGATTTCCAGATCAAGCTCCTTGAAGTCATCAACTTTATTTAACACTGTATTCAGCTTTTCTACTGCATTTAAAACACTCTTTTTGGTCACTGTAAACACCTCATTTAGGGGTTCAAACACCCCATTTATAATGGTAAAACAGAAATTATTAGAATATTAACAATATATTTAATAAAAAATAATTACAGGATAAGTTAACCTGTAAGCCGAGTTCTGTTTTCAAGCGGCCATCTATCTTGGGTACCAGTTGCCTGATACCTCTAGCGTCCTTACCCGGGAACATGGCGGGCAGCCTTAACGTTCCCCTATTAGGACTTGCTCCAGGCGGGGTTTGCCCAGCAGCTCAGTTACCTGAACTCTGGTGAGCTCTTACCTCACCTTTTCACCCTTACCTCTCGGATCCAAAAAGCTTAATCTGCCTGGACCCTAAAGCAGTTAACTGCAGGTCCCGGAATGACTTTTTGCTGCCGAAAAGCGGTCTGGTTTCTGTGGCACTTTCCTGAGGGTCACCCCTACCGGGGATTACCCGGCACCCTGCCCTGTGGAGCTCGGACTTTCCTCAGTCATATAAGTTATATCCTTTAAAATAGTTTTTAAATCAATCCTTTTTTAAAATAAAAGATATATTAGAAAGGATATACAGTAATGACTGCGGCCCTTCGGTTAACTTATCCTGAAAATATTGATAAAAATGTAAAATAATCAATACTTTACTTTTTTATTATAACACTGTTTTTAAAAAATGTCAATTAATATCATCATTTTTTAATAAAAATAGTATCATATTGAAATAGCTGCTTTGAAAGGTAAAACAGATATTTTGTTATTTGTCTTCTTTCTCTCAGGACAAAAATGGAGCTCTTTGACGATCAAAACATATACTTAAATCTTCCCACAATTATTAAGGACAATCCAATATATTAACTCAACTATTGAAGTTCAAAAATACCGCTGGATACAGATCAATTATCAATCCACTTCGGTTTATATTTTATTCCAGGGGTTGGTATTTACTTCTGATACAGCTGTCTGCAGTTCGGGAAGGCCATTTTTAATTTTTTTAAGCAGCAGATCTTTTACAATAATTTCTGTACCATAATGACCGGCATCAACAACCACTATACCCTGCTGACCGGCCTGCTGGGCCTGATGAAACTTAATATCCCCGGTCAAAAACAGATCCGCCCCTTTTTGGACTGCCTGTTGAATATAATCTCCTCCACTTCCACTGCACAGGGCAATTTTCTTTACAGTTCTTCGCCCCTCTCCGGTAAATTTAACAGCCGAGAGATTTAATTTTTCTTTAACATACTGCAAAAAATTATCCACCATCATCTCTTCATTTAAAACACCAATTCTACCCGGGCCATAGGGCTGTTTATTGTTCTCCAGAGGATAAATATCCAGAGCAACTTCCTCATAAGGATGAACTTCCCTTAATCTATTTTCAACAGCCTGAAGATGGTCTTCAGAAACTATAGTTTCCAGTCTGTATTCCTGAACCTCATTAAACCTGTTTTTTTCACCCTGATAGGGTTTACTGCCAGAAAGAGGTTTAAAACTTCCCTGACCTTTTACAGCAAAAGAAGAATGGCTGTAATTTCCCGTAAAACCGGCTCCCTCATCCAGAATTGCCTCCCGGATATCTGTAAAGTGACTGATGGGAACAAAAACAGCCAGTTTATAAAAATTCAGGCGGCCCTCTGCTCCTAAAACAGAAACATCCTGAATATCCAGCCTTTGAGCCAGATAATCATTTAAACCTCCAGGGGCTATATCCAGATTTGTATGGGCGGAATAAAGAACTATATCGTTTTTTATTAAATAGCTAACAATTTTACCGGTCTGATCTGAGGAGATAACCTGCTTTAAAGGTTTAAAAATAAGTGGGTGATGAGATATAATCATATCACAATTTTTATTGACCGCTTCCCGGGCTACCTCAAGGTCAATATCCAGACTGACCAGTATTTTAGAAATAGATGCATTATTATCTCCAACCTGCAGACCTGAATTATCCCACTCCAGTATATATCTTTCAGGAGCCAGTTCGGACAAAAAGTCAATCACTTCTGAGACCGGTATCATAATTAAACTCTCCTCCTCTGCAATAAAAAATCCTGTCCACAGAAAGGAACAGGTTAAGGATGAATTTCTTAAAAATATTTTGGTGGGCCCACCAGGATTCGAACCTGGGACTAATCGGTTATGAGCCGATTGCTCTGACCGGCTGAGCTATGGGCCCTCGGTTATAGCTTTCAAACAATCCAAAGATATTATAAGACATTTACCCCGGAAAGTCAAGGATAAAACTTATTTTTTGCAGTTATCTTCATGCAAATATTTTGCAGTTATCTTCTGTGCAGTTATTACTTTTTTGCAGTTATCTTCTGTGCAGTTATCTTCTGTGCAGTTATTACTTTACAGTAAACATTATACATTTTATTTTTGTTTTTTCTGTGACAGAATAAGATAAGGCTGATCCAGATATTTATCATACTTCCTGCAGAAAATCTCTTTGCATCTTTTTATACTTTAAAAGCAGCCTGTTTAACTCATCTACATTTATATCTTCTTCCTTCTGCAGGGTCTCAGACAGCTGTTTCTTTTTTGCCCTAAAAATATTTTCCCGCATTCTCTCCACCCAGCTGGAAACAACATTTTTATTAACAGAAACATTTTCCATAACCGCCAGATTCATCAATAAATTTTTCACTTCCTCATCCTCAATATTCTGCAGAATTATATCAAAATCCTGTTCTATATTCTGCCACAAAATCCGGGCCGCTTTCTTAAGCCGACCTTCAAAATAATCGGGATCAATATTTTCTTGAATAAAGCTCCTGTATTCAGGGTAATCAATAAATACCTTAACCAGCCGGGCTCCCGGATTTTTGATGGTCTTTTTTGCTGCCGGTTGGTCTGCTTCCCTACTCTGCTGTTGAGCTTCTTGCCGCCGTTTTATTCTTTTTTCTATCTCCTTTTTGATAATTTCCCGGTCTATACTGTATTCACTGCTAATTCTATCCACATATACTTCTCTTTCAATCTGGTCTTCAACATCGGAAAGAATTTTAATAACACTTTTAATCAGGTTTATTTTATCCTCTGTTTTTTGGGGATCCTTATCAGCTGCTGCCTGTTTTATTTTATAATCGATAAGACCATCTGCCTGATCTAGCATTTTTTGAAAAGCATCCGGGCCCTGATCAGCAATAAAATCATCGGGGTCCTGATCTTCGGGTAAATCCAGGACCTTAATATTTAAGCCTTCACTCTTGAGAATATCCAGACCTTTCAGGGCCGCTTTTTTGCCGGCGATATCAGGGTCAAAAACAATATAAACCATCTCCGCCAGACGGTCAATCACCCGGGCCTGTTCCCGGGTCAAAGCTGTCCCCAGGGAGGCAACTGTATTGGTGAAACCAGCCTGATGGGCCCGTAAAACATCAGTATAACCCTCCATTATAATGACCTGTTTTTTCTGCCGGATACTGGTTTTAGACTGATGGATGCCATATAAATTTTTCCCTTTATCATAAATTAGAGTGGTGGGCGAATTAAGATATTTAGGAACTGATGGATCCTCATCTTTAATTTTACGGCCCCCAAAAGCCAGAACCTCCCCCCGGATATTCTCAATCGGGAATATAATTCGGTCCCTGAACTTATCAAAATAACCACCCTGTTTACTTTCAGAAATCAGGCCCGCCTCCAGTAAATCCTGTATAGCATAGCCTCTGTCGGTTAAAAAATCGAGCAGTACCTGCCAGTGATCGGGAGCATATCCCAGATTAAAGGACTCTATTTCACTATCCGTAAAATTACGCTCTTCCAGATAAGAACGTGCCCGGGCTGCAGTTTCATTGTTCAGCAAAATATAATTATAAAAACGGGCCGCCATATTATTAATGGCAAACATGCGGTCCCGGCGCCGGGTTTTCTCTTTTTGAGCCTGACTCTGTTCGGGCATCTCCAGGCCGGTTCTATCGGCCAGTATTTTCAGACTTTCATAAAAAGTAATATGGTCCATTTCCATCAAAAAGGTGAAAACATCGCCCCCTACCTTACAGCCAAAACAGTGATAAACCTGATTTTCAGGATTAACCGTAAAGGAAGGAGTCTTCTCCTGATGAAAGGGGCACAGAGCCTGATAATTTTTCCCCACTTTTTTAAGCTCCACATATTCTCCAATAACATCTACAATATCAACTCTTTTTTTGACCTGCTGTATGAAATCTTCAAATTGAGAACTCATTACATCACCTCATTTTTCCAGCCAGGGGCTGGGAATAAAAAGGTCTTCTCCTTTATTTATGGCATATCTGTCAGACATACCGGCAATATAATCCAGCACAATCTGCTGTTTGTCATTACAATCTTCCTTAAATTTATCGGGAATCTCCTCCTGGTTCTCACAGTAATAATTATACAAAAGCTTCAGCAGTGAGATAGCCTTGTTTTCTTCTTTCTTGGCCCGGGAACCAATATATACATTATTATTTAAAAAATCATAGAGTTCTTTTGTAGCCTTTTTAACCGGCCGGGATCTTTTAATCTGGGGCTGATTCCGGCTCTCTTTTATCATATCACGAACCATGGTATCAATCCGGCCGGAGTGGGTTTCACCCAGCACCCCAATAGGGTCCCGGGGCAGATCATCTTCCGAAATAATTTCTGCCCTCAGGGCATCATCAATATCATGGTTAATATAAGCAATCCGGTCGGCGATTCGTACAATCTGACCCTCCAGGGTTTCCGGTTTATCAGGACCGGTGTGTTTTTTAATACCCTCTCTAACTTCCAGGGTTAGATTTAGTTTTTCCAGCTGGTCCACAACCCTGAGACTCTGCAGATTATGTTTAAACTCCCTCTCCATCACCCGGGAGAGAGCAGTTTCCCCCGCATGGCCAAAGGGAGTATGCCCCAAATCATGGCCCAGAGCTATGGCCTCGGTTAAATCTTCATTTAACTGCAGTCCCCGGGCAATAGTTCGGGCAATCTGGGACACTTCAAGGGTATGGGTTAATCTGGTCCGATAATGGTCACCCTCAGGAGCAATAAAAACCTGTGTTTTATGCTTAAGGCGGCGAAAAGCCTTACAGTGCAGAATACGATCCCGATCCCTTTGATAAACTGTTCTCAGATCACACTGATTTATCGGTTTTTCCCGCCCCTCTGTATTTCTACTTAAAGCCGCATATTGGGAAAGATTTTCTTTTTCCTGTTGTTCCAGTTTTAAGCGGAGCATAACAGTTTCCCCCTTAAATTACTCTATATTTATAAATTAAATAAAAAAGTACAAAATCCTCTTTACAAAAAGAAAAAAGCCCCACTCAATTAATTGCTAATTGAATGGGGCCTTATTTATTTTAGCCGTATCTTTATTTTATTTCTTTATCAGTTATCTCCTTAGTTAGGTCGAATCTATTGAACTTTTTTACCGATTTTTTAGATTTCAGAAAAGTTACTTCAGCTGATTTTTACTCTTAATAACCTTTCTTCTTCTTGCCACCAAGCTCGGCCTGTGCTGCTGCAAGACGGGCAATCGGTACCCGGAAAGGAGAACAGGATACATAGTCCAGATCTGCCTGATAACAGAAGTTTACAGAGGCCGGTTCTCCTCCATGTTCTCCACAGATACCAACTTTGAGGTCCGGATTGGTGGAACGACCTTTCTGCACTCCGGTTTCAACCAGCTGGCCGACACCTTCCTGATCCAGAACTTCGAAGGGATTTTTAGGAAGAATTTCTTCATCGAGATACTTGGCTAAAAATTTACCTTCAGCATCATCACGGCTAAAGCCGTAAGTGGTCTGAGTCAGGTCATTGGTACCAAAGGAGAAGAATTCTGCTTCTTCGGCAATTTTATCAGCTGTCAGAGCAGCCCGGGGCAGCTCAATCATAGTACCGATTGCATAATCGGCATAATTAATATCTACATCACTTTCATCAATTGCTTTCTCGGCTGCTTCCTGAGCTACTTCTTTTAGAATTTCCAGTTCTCTAACATCACAAACCAGAGGAATCATTACTTCCGGCTTGACATCAACACCTTCTGCAGCTGCTTCACAGGCTGCTTCAAAAATTGCAGTTACCTGCATCTCATAAATTTCCGGGAAATTTATTCCCAGACGGCAGCCGCGGTTACCGAGCATGGGATTCATCTCATCCAGGCGTTCAATATCTTCCAGAAGCTGTTCTTTTTCGGCAATTTTTTCTTCATCTCCACCGGTAACTTTCAGTTCAGTTAGCTCAATCAAAAGCTCATCCCGGTCAGGCAAGAATTCATGAAGTGGAGGATCCAGAAGTCTGATGGTAACCGGCAGTCCATCCATGACTTCAAAGATTCCTTTGAAGTCTTCTTTCTGCATGGGACGAAGTTTGTCCAGAGCTTCCTGTCGTTCATCTGTTTCTTCTGCCAGAATCATATCCTGGACAATTGGCAGCCGGTCTTCACCAAAGAACATGTGCTCCGTTCGGGTCAGGCCTATACCTTCAGCCCCATATTCAAGGGCTTGAGCGGCATCTTCAGGTGTATCAGCATTGGTTCTTACACCCATGGTTCTAATATCATCAGCCCATCTCATCAGACGTTCAAAGTTCTCATCCATTTCCGGATCAACGGTTGGTACCTGCCCTTCATATACTTCTCCTTTACTGCCATCTATAGTTATATACTCACCTTTTTTGAGCACTTTACCATCCACAGAGATTTGTTCTTTATCATAATCAACATCGATATCCTCACAGCCGGCAACACATGGTTTCCCCATACCGCGGGCCACAACTGCGGCATGACTGGTCATACCTCCCCGGGAGGTCAGAATTCCCTGGGCGGCATCCATACCATGAATGTCTTCAGGAGAGGTCTCTGTTCTTACCAAAAGAACTTTTTCTTCATCTCCCACTTCTGCTGCTTCATCTGATTCAAAGATAATTTTGCCGGTGGCAGCTCCTGGAGATGCTCCCAGTCCGGCTGCCAGCACATCAACCTCTATATCGGGATCAATTCTTTTATGCAGCAGTTCATCAAGTTTTTTGGGAGCCACTCTTTTTACTGCAGTATTTTTATCAATAAGACCTTCATCATACATATCAACGGCAATTTTTATGGCTGCCTTAGCGGTTCTCTTTCCGGTTCTTGTCTGCAGCATAAACAGCTCTCCATCCTGGATTGTAAACTCAACATCCTGGACATCTTTATAATGCTGTTCCAGTTTTTCAAAAATAGCTGTTAACTGCTCATATACTTCCGGCATATCATTCTCAAGCTCAGAGATATCTTTGGGAGTCCGGATTCCGGCCACAACATCTTCCCCCTGAGCATTTTTCAGATATTCACCATAATACTTTTTCTCCCCGGTAGAGGGGTCTCTGGTAAAGGCAACACCGGTTCCACAATCAGCCCCCATATTACCGTATACCATGGTCTGTACATTAACAGCAGTACCCCAGTGGTGGGGAATATCATTTATCTCTCGATAATTAATAGCCCGCTGGTTGCTCCATGATTCAAAAACAGCAGTAATTGAGTCCCAGAGCTGTTCCCGGGGTTCCTCGGGAAAATCAATACCGGCTTCAGCTTCTACATGATCTTTAAATTCCTCCACCAGTTCCTTTAGAGCTTCCACTCCGAGTTCAGTATCATTTACAGCATCATATTTTTCTTTTTTAGCTTCAATTAATTCTTCAAAATCAGCATTCTCCAGTCCGACAACTACGCCCCCATACATCTGAACAAAACGACGGTAGCAGTCATAAGCAAAACGGCGGTTATTGGTCTGTTTGGCCAGCCCTTCTACAGTTTCATCATTAAGTCCCAGATTTAAAACTGTATCCATCATACCCGGCATAGAAACCCGGGCTCCGGAACGTATGGAAACCAGCAGGGGATCTTCAGAATCCCCAAACTCTTTACCCATCTGTTCTTCCAGACGGCCCATATGTTCATCAACTTCTTCTTCCAGATTATCAGGATATTCACCATTTTGTGTGTAATAGGTACAGACATCAGTTGTAATTGTAAATCCGGGTGGTACATTTATGCCCAGATTTGTCATTTCGTGAAGGTTGGAACCCTTGCCTCCCAGCAGGTTTCCCATATTGGTATTACCTTCTCCTTCTCCTCCACCAAAGAAATATACTTTCTTTTCTTGACTCATATCTTTCATAATTATTATTGCCCTCCTTTGTCAGGTTGTTAAATTTTTTATCCAGCTTACCTTTATTATATTATATGAACTTATCCTGACCACAGCCAGTAAATTAAATTTATTGTGGACAGGATAATTGCTGCCCTAAATCAAGATACAAAAATAACTTTAAAAAATACAAAACACCTTAATTAAGAAATAAACAGCAGACAGAACAGTAAAAAATAACAGGAAAGATCAAGAAAAAATCACCAACTAACTGTCAATAATCAACCAGATCAGCAGTGTATATACATGTATACAGTGCTTGTCCACCTGGTTTTATGTTAAAAAAATTACAAAGGAATTTAAAACCTGAAACCAGAACAGCTACTCGACTACTATTTCAGAAAGGTTACCCAGATAAGACATTTTTTCTAAAATAACTGAAAGAAGTCCTAAACGATTTTTTCTTATTTCTTCTTTATCAGCCATAACCTTAACCGATTCGAAAAAATTATGAACAGGATCAATCAAATCACACAATAGGCTATAAAGCCTGTCATAATCAGGTTCTTTCCAATTATCAACCTTCTCAAGTGTTTGCCAATAAATATTATATAGGTTTTGTTCTTCTTTTTCAAGAAGTAAATCGGATTTTATTTGTTTTTTTTCAGCTTCATTTTTAACAATGTTATCAATCCGGTTATAAACAGTAACCAGCTCAGTAAATTTTTCCTCAGACCGGAATCGGTCCAGGGCCGTAATTCTTGCAATCTGTCCGGGTATTCCAGTCTTCTGACCCTCCAGGCCTGCAGAGATAACATCATAGTCAAAACCCGATTCTGATTCCAGTTTATAACGCAGCCGGTCCTGCAGGAAATTTATTATTTCCCGGACCACTTGTTTTTCCGCAGAAATTTCATCCTGCTCATAAATGTCCAGAACTATAGTAATTATCTTTTCGGGGGCTGTATTTAATTTCAGATCATCCAGAAGCCGTATAATACCCAGAGCAGCCCTTCTTAAACCATAGGGGTCTTCTGAACCTGTAGGCTGCAGTCCGGCGGCAAAACATCCACAAAGGTTATCCAGCTTATCGGCCAGAGCGAGAATTTTTCCTTCCCCGGTCTCGGGCAGACGATCCCCGGCATATTCAGGATGATAATGTTCAGCAACCGCCTTATATATTTCAGCAGGCTCTCCTTCCTCACGGGCATAAATACCTCCCATTGTACCCTGAAGCTCTGGAAATTCGCGCACCATATCACTTACCAGATCGGATTTTGAAAGATAGGCCGCCCGGGAAATACTCTCCCGCTGTGAGGGGGGATATTCCATTTTTTCGGCCACAAAGGACACAATCTTTTCCAGCCGGACAATTTTATCATACATAGAACCCAGCTCTTCCCGAAACAGGAGACCTTTTAGCATTTCTATCCGGGCCTCATTGCTGACTTCAAGATCCTGATCATAATAAAACTCTGCATCATCAAACCGGGCTTTCAGAACCTTCTCATTACCCTCTACCACCGTCTCCAGCGATTGTTCTGAACCATCTCTAACCCCTATAAAACCGGAAGCCAGAGCACCCTTGCTGTCACGAACAGGAAAATACCGCTGGTGTTCACGGGTGGGGGTTACCAGCACCGGTTCCGGCAGATCCAGATACCGGGGGGCAAACTCACCATAAAAGGGAGTCGGGTACTCCACCAAATGAATTACTTCCTGGAGCAGATCTGATTTTAGATCAGCAGCAACCTGATATTTTTCTTCAAGCCGGGAGATACCTTCTTTGATTTTTCTTTTCCTTGCCCGGGGGTCAACAAGAACAAAATTTTTTTTCAGCAGATCAATATACTTATCTACGGATTCCACAATCAGCGGCTCCGGGGCTAAAAAACGGTGGCCCCGGGTTTTATTATCAGAATCTATATTTGCTATACTGAAATTTACCACCCGGTCATCAAAAAGGGCACAAATCCAGTGGATGGGCCGCACAAACTCAAATTCTTCTTTTCCCCAGTGCATGGACTGAGAAAAATTTAATCCTTTTATGATATCGGCAAATACTTCTGGCAGCAGTTCAAATACAGATTTTTTTTCCCTTTCAATAACGGCATAAAGGTAACGCCCCCGGTCAGTTTCCCTTATTTCCAGCTGCTGTGAACTAAGTCCTTTATTGCTCATAAAACCTTTCAGAGCCTCAGTGGGCTCTCCATTATCATCATAAGCAATATTTTCCGGAGGGCCTTTTATTTCTTCTATCTCTTTTTCCTGTCGGGCTCCAATATTTGAAAATATCAGCACCAGTCTGCGGGGGGCACCCATAACATTTATTTCGCCAGCCGGTATCCTGTTTTCTTTCATTATTTCTCTGGCTGTATCCAGCAAATCATCATGAATTTCAGGAGCCAGTTTGGCGGGAATTTCTTCTGTCCCGATCTCCAGCAGAGCTTTATGACTCATCTCCATCACCTTCTTTAAGTAAAGGATATCCTTTATCTTCTCTAATATCAATATATTTTTCAGCACAATCCCGGGCCAGATCTCTGACCCGACCGATAAAACTGGTTCTTTCATTAACACTGATCGCACCACGGGCATCCAGAAGATTAAAAACATGAGAACACTTTAATGTACAATCATAAGCCGGGAAGACAAGGCTTTTCTGCAGTGAAGTTTGTGCTTCTTGTTCATATATTTCAAACAGCTGAAGTAGATTCTGGACCCCTGCCTCCTTAAAATTATAGGCTGAATGCTCCACCTCAATCTGATGATTTATATCACCATAGGTTATATCTTTAACCCACTGAATATCATAAACACTATCCACATCCTGTATATACATTGCTATTCGTTCCAGACCATAGGTAATCTCAGCAGTTACGGGATAACAGTCTTTACCACCTACCTGCTGAAAATAAGTAAACTGGGTAATCTCCATACCATCAAGCCATACTTCCCAGCCCAAACCCCAGGCCCCCAGAGTTGGAGCTTCCCAGTTGTCCTCAACAAATCTAATATCATGCTCCAGAGGATCAATACCCAGATGTTTGAGGCTGTCAATATAAATCTCCTGTATCTTTTGGGGAGAGGGTTTCATAATTACCTGATACTGAAAATAGCGCTGCAGGCGGAAGGGATTTTCTCCATACCGGCCATCAGCTGGTCTGCGGGAGGGTTGAACATAGGCCGTATTATAGGGTTCAGGACCCAGAGCTCTCAGAAATGTAGCCGGACTCATTGTTCCCGCTCCCATTTCAATATCATAGGGCTGTTCTAGCACACAGTCCTGGTCTGCCCAATAATCATTAAGGGCAGAAATTACTTGCTGCAGATTCATGTCTTAACCACCTCAGTATAATATAATCAAATAAAAATAAAATACTATATAACACAATAATCATAACACAATAATCATAAAATAATAATCATAAAATAATATCCATGACCTATTAACAATATAAAGCAAAAATAAAAAAACCAGCCTATCTCTTACAGCCTTTACAGCTTTGTTTAATCTCTATCTTTTTATAAATCTCTAACTGTAAAAAGAAATTTCTCCGATTTTAATTTTATATCCAGATGATATTTCATAAATCGGTCCAGCATGGTTTCCAGCTGACGGAAACCCCGCCCGGACAGCCGCAGGTTTTCGGGAATTTCAAATCCAGAATCATAAATCGTATTTATAATCCTATAAACCTCTCCGGAAAACTCAAAAAAATGTTCCCCATCACTTCGGGTCTTACAGTCCTTACAGATAATACCACCCCGGGCAATATCCAGAATATTGTTACCGGAAATAGACACTGTATTTTCACAATCCACACATCTTTCCAGAACCGGTTTAAAGCCGGATAAAGCCAGTAAACGAAGCTTAAATATCAATGATAAATAGGCCAGCTCCCGGCCTTCAAGATCAAGCATTTTATAAAAAGTACTCAACAGAAGTGAAAATAGTGGAGGATCGGAATCATTTTCCATACCAACTTTTTCCACTATTTCTGCTAAATAAGTGGCATAGGCCATAGGAACCAGCTTTTCTCGCAGCTTAGAAAAAGAATACTTGCCCTCAATTTGGTTTATTTTATCGAGAGATCCACCCCGATAGACGGTAATATTATTATAATTAAATGGCTCCACCAGACCGGATAGGCGGCTGTTTGTTTTGCGCACACTGCGGGCTACGGCTCTTACTTTACCCTGTTTTTCTGTATAAAAGGTGATGATTTTATCAGCTTCACCCAGATCAAACTGTTTTAAAACAACGGCATCAGTATTAAAAACTGCCATTTTACTCATCTTCGGGGGAGGTTACTATATTAACACCATTGCTGGCTCCAATCCTGTTGGCCCCTGCATCAAGCATGGCCAGAGCATCCTTGAAATTTTTGATACCACCGGATGCTTTTACCCCCGTATCCCGGCCTACTGTCTTTCTCATTAAGCTGATATCGGCTTCAGTGGCTGTTCCCGGCCCAAATCCAGTTGAACTTTTCACAAAATCAGCCCCTGAATCACGGACCAGTTCACAGATGCTTATAATCTCCTGTTCATTTAGATAACAGGTTTCAATTATTACCTTAACTATTATATCCGAAGTTACTCCAGCATGTTTGGTGGCATCAACAACTGATTCAATATCTGAACTAACTATATCCAGGGCCCCAGATTTAAAAGCACTAATATTCATCACCATATCTATCTCCTGAGCCCCATTTTTAATGGCATCCCTTGTTTCATAAGCTTTGGTCTCAGTGGTATTGCCTCCCAGAGGAAAGCCCACGACTGTACTAACTTTTACCGAAGAATCAGATAGAATACTGTCGGCCAGAGGTACATAGACCGGAAGTACACACACTGATGCAAAATTATGCTGCCGGGCTTCCTCACACAGTTTTTTAATGTCTTCAACCGTACTGGTCGGGTTTAAATTGGTGTAATCAATTATTTTAGCCATATCCCGTGGTTTGATCGCCATTCAGAATACCTCCTCTTCCTGATTTAATAACTTATATTAACTTATTTTGAAATTATTAAGAAAGGTAAAACCAGCTCTACTGGTTTAAAAAACACTGCCTGTGATAATATACAGGCTTCTCCAAACATACACCGGTATTTTTATATCTTACAGCCACTTAAATATATTCTCTAAAACAATAAAATATCCTGCATTTAAGTGCAAAAAATCTACTAATCATCCTTTTTATAACCCAGCCTTTCCAAAAGCTGTTCATCTTTACGCCAGTTTTGTTGAATTTTAACCCATAAATCAAGATATACTTTCTCCTGAAGCAGCTTTTCAATATCCCGGCGAGCTTCCCGACCAATTTTTTTCAGCATTTTCCCGTTTTTACCGATGATAATTCCTTTATGAGATTTTTCCTCTACATGAATATTAGCTCTTATATAAATAACTCCGTTCTTTCGCTCTTTAAACTCTTCAGTCAAAACTGCGGTACCATAAGGTATCTCATCCCGGGTATAGTTAAAAATTTTTTCTCTTACAATTTCGGCTGCCAGATATCTCTCAATCTGGTCTGTTATCATATCCTCAGGATAATATTTGGGACCTTCCGGAAGCAGTGCAAACATTTTATCAACCAAAAAATCTATATTTTTACCGGTTCGGGCTGAAACAGGAATAACCTCAATGTCGGTTTTTCTTTCATACTCTTTTTTGCGCTTAATTAAAACTTTATTATTAACCTTATCAATCTTGTTCATGACCATAAGTATCTTTTGGTCCTGGCTTTGAATCTGTTTGTAAATGAAATTATCCCCACTGCCGTATGGAGAACAGGCATCAACAAGAAAAATAATTAAATCAATACCATCCAGGCTGCTGTATGCCTCCTGCAGCATATACTCATCAAGCTCATTTTTAGGACTGTGGATTCCTGGAGTATCAGTGAATATTATCTGCCCCTGTTCTTCAGTCAAAATCGTCTTCATCTTACTCCTGGTGGTTTGTGGTTTTTGTGAAATAATATTAATTTTCTGGCCTATAATTTTATTAATCAAGGTGGATTTTCCCACATTGGGCCGCCCCAGAACAGCAACAAAGCCTGATTTAAAACTCATGGATTATCGCCCCCTGAAAAAGGAAAGGGCAGAAAATCCTTAAGATTTTTAATATACTTCTCACCACTAATATTGGCCAAAATGAGGTCCAGATCACCATTAAATTCTGCCAGAACCTGACAGCAGGCTCCACAGGGAGTTCCCGGGGGCTGCTGGTCGGTTAAAATCAAAAGACCGTCAAAATTGGTTTCACCTGAAGAAACGGCTTTAAAAACAGCATTTCGTTCCGCACAAATTGTCAAACCATATGAGGCATTTTCCACATTACAGCCGGTGAATATCTCATTTTCAACCGTCAATAAAGCGGCTCCTACTTTAAAACCGGAATAAGGAGTATAGGCCTTTTTTCTAACCTGCAGGGCCTCTGCAAAAAGTTTTTGTATAATTTCTTCTCTCATCATATCACCACTCAACCTCTGTATAATCAGAAACAATTTGAATCCATGTTTTCCCGGGCATTAATTCCAGTTCTGAGCCTTCCTCATCATAATATCGCGGCCAGGACTCACCTTCATTTTTTTCCCAGTAGCCTTTGTCCACCACTCCGGAATTAAAAAACAGAGCCCTGCCCCTGTCGGAAAAATCAACATCCAGCCGACCGACATCATCTTTTATTTTGGTTTTCACAAACTGAATAATAATATTTCGTGGTTTAATGATTTTCTGTTCCTCCATATAATGAGGATTTTTTTTATCAAATAAACATCTATAATATTTATTTTCTTGATCCTGATACCGGTAGATCACATTATAATTGTTATTATATTTTATATTTATCACTTCTGCCTGCTCCACATTGGAATTTAAAATTTTTACCTCACTAAAAGAAAAACGCTCCTCATAAGTCACCGGAGGCAGGGCATATAAATATTCTATATAATCTGATGAAGTATATAAATTATGGGGTGCCTTTCTTTCTTCACTGCGCCGGTAATAATGACTGTTATATATTTGATCCAGATTAATAAAATTATGCTCCTGCAGCTGGCTGAAACCATCGGGACTGGCCCCGGCATGCAGCAGCAGGGGATCATATTCATTGATTAGATCCAAAAAATAAGAGCGGACACTTCTAATAGGTCCAATTTGTTCGGGTACTTCTTCCCAAAACAAAGCTAAAAAACGGGTAATTCCCCCTTCCACGGGTACTTCATAGACAATTGTTGCCTTATCCAGTCCCCGCTGAGGACGAGCCCGGGAAGAATTTTCAACTACTGCCAGTGCAGGACGGGTATAAGGTTGATTGCGGAGAGGGAGACCGGAAAAAGGAGAATAATAATAGGATCCCTGCCGGGCTGATGAACTAATGTTAAATCCGATGGTACCCAATAAGACGGATATCACAATCAATATTAGATATATCAGGTTTTTGTGTGAATATCTATCCATAAATAACAGTTTCACCTCAAATTATCCATCGCTTCCTGAAGAATTTTTTTCGAATATCCGGGAAGAACTAAAATGTTCAGTCTGAACCGAACCATTAATTTCCTTTAGATCCTCAATATGTTCAGGAGAGATCATACCACCTGAAATAACCATCTTTAAAGCTTTCTCAACAGATATATTAAGGACAATAGCTTCCTCACGGGGTACCATGACAAACATTCCGGAGGTAGGATTGGGAGCTGTTGGCAAAAACACATTGTACATAGGCTCACCGGTCAGCTGCTCTACAGATGAGGAAGTTTTACGGGTGATAAATCCAATTTGATATATTCCCTTTCTTGGATATTCAAAAAGAATAGCATGTTTAAAACTGGAAGTATTCTGAGTAAATAAACCTTCCAGAATTTGTTTTACACCCAGATATAAATTGTTAAATAGTGGTATTTTGACCAGCAGCCGTTCTCCAATATTTATAATTTTCCGGCCAATAAAATTGGTGGCAAAAATACCGGCTGCCATTATGATAATTAAAGTTAGGCCAAAACCAATTCCCTGTATTTCCTGACCCCAGATAAATCTTACAACTGGTCTGGTCCAGGTGTCAATGTAAACAAAAAGATACCAGATAACGGTAACCGAAATAATTAAAGGCAGAATCACCAGTAGACCGGCCAGAAATATATTTCTAATCTTTCTTAACATGTGAAACACCCGCCCGGTTTTTCTTGATGATAACCGGCTTTTTAGATATAATTTTTACTTTCTCAATACGATGTTCTTTGGTTTCTGTTATTTCTATCTTCAGATTATCAACCTCCAGCTGTTCTCCTTCATCGGGAAAATAACCTAGATGATGTAAAACAAAGCCACTGATGGTTTCATAATCATCACGGTCTAAAATTAAATCAGGTAATAATTCATTTATATCATCAATATCAACTTTACCATCAACTATAAGTTCTTTTTCACCTACTATTTTAATCTGCTGGGGTTCATAATCATATTCATCCTGAATATCACCTACAATTTCCTCCAGCAGATCTTCAATAGTGATCAAACCGGAGGTCCCTCCATATTCATCTACTACAATTGCCATGTGCTCCTTTCTTCTTTTCATCTCGGCCAGCAGACGATTTATAGGCTTACTTTCCGGAATAAAATATATAGGTTTAATAAAATCTTCCAATTTTTTATCTTCTTTTTTATCTGAGATAAGAGTCAGCAGATCTTTCACATACACCAGCCCTACTATTTCATCCACAGAATTTTCATAAACAGGAATTCGGGAGTGACCATTTTCTACAGCAATATCAACCAGTTCTTCGATCCCGTGATTTTTTTCCACACAGACCATATCTATTCGGGGTACCATAATTTCTTTAACCAGAGTATCATCAAAATCAAAAATACTGTGTATCATTTCACTTTCAGTTTCTTTAATAGCCCCCTCTTCTTCACTGACATTAACAAACCTTTTCAGCTCTTCTTCACTGAAAAAAGTAGCTGTAACCAGTTTTTTATCCCCAATCATTTTTTTGATTAAAAAAGTAAAAACAGCAATCACAGGGGCCAGTATCTTTTCAATCCAGATCAGATAAGCGGCCACCGTTTTGGCCATTTTGATGGCATGTTTGTTCCCCATTGATTTGGGAGTTATTTCCCCAAAAAATAGTATGATAAGGGTTACCAGGCCCGTGGCAATGGCTACCCCCGAACTGCCGAATATATTAAGGGCTATGGAAGTGGCAATAGCGGAAGCACCAATATTTACCAGATTATTTCCAATTAAAATAGCTGTCAGCAGACGGGTCTCATCTTCAAGAAGTTTTACAACCTTGCGAGCCCTAACATCTCCATCATTAGCCTGATCTTTTATTTTTACCCGGTTTAAAGACATAAAAGCAGTTTCTGAACCGGCAAAAAAAGCGGAAAAAAAGATCAGAAAAACCAATAAAATATAATACAGCAAACCTGAAATTTCCATATTACAAACCTCCGCCTCCTAAAAAAGAACAAAAATTAATACAGATAAAATAATTCCCAGCACCGAACCGGCAATAACCTCTTTTAGAGAGTGCACTCCAGAGTCAACTCTGCTGTGAGCGGTAAGCACCGCCAGAATAAAGACAAGAGAGATAACAATATTACTCGTACTTAAAAAATAAACCATTACTGCCACTGAAAAAGCAAGGGCACTGTGTCCACTGGGCATACCACCCTCAAGAGGTTTGCCCCTTTTATAAAAAGATTTCCAGAAAATAATAATTAATAATAGCAGCCCTAAGTTAATAAACACCAGATGAAGTGGTTTTCTAGATATGGCAGCAGCAAATTGAAAAGAAAAAGAACCTATTCTATCGGCAAAAATTAAATACCCGCCAAAAACCCCCCCGATAACCGCAATCAGCACTGCACCGGCAGCTGTATTTTTGGCCAGTTTAGCCTTAATACTGTATTCCTGAGCCAGCATATCAACCACAATTTCCAGAGCTGTATTTATCATTTCCAGAGCCATTATACAGCATATAATTAAAAATATAAAAATTAATTCCAGGCGGTTAACACCCATAATCAGGCTGAAAAGCATAACCAAAATAGCAATTATGAAATGTATTTTCATACTTCGCTGAGTGCGCAGGGCATTAACAATACCCTCAATTGCATAATTTAAACTCTCAAGAAACCCATCTTTTTTCAAGAGGATTCCTCCTCACTTCTCTCCAGCCCAAACTTGCTTAGAATTCTTTCCTCTTTCTGCCGCATCTGCTGTTTATCTCCTGGGCTCTGGTGATCATAACCGAGAATATGCAGCAGCCCATGGGTTAAAAGAAAACACAGCTCCCTTTTCAGGGAATGGCCGTATTCCCGGGCCTGCCTTTGAGCAGTTTCAGTAGATATTACAATATCTCCCAGCAGTTCATCATCCAGAGGGAAAGAAAGCACATCTGTAGTTTCGTTTAGCCCCCGGTATTTTCTGTTCAGTTTTCTAATTTCAGAATCATCCACCAGAACCACACTTATCTCAGCACTGCTGTAGCCTTCCAGACGTGCTGCCTCCCGGGAAATTTTTTTGAATAAATCATACAGTTCTTCATTAATCTCCTGGGGGGCCTGTTTGTTCTTCAATTTTACTTTTATCATGGATATCACCCTCAGCATTCTCATCGAGCAGATTTTCAGGATATTCTACCCTCTGGTGATATATTCCGGTTAGTACTTTCACAAAACATTCGCCAATTATATTTAACTCATTCAGGGTCAGCTCTGATTCATCAAGCTGATGTTTGTCCAGCCGATCTCTAATTAAATCCTGGACCAGACTTTCAATGCGATTATGATCACTTTTATCAAACTGTTTTGAGCGGACAGCAGCCTCAACAATATCCGCCAGCATCAATATAGCAGCCTCTTTTGTCTGCGGTTTGGGGCCTTCATAGCTAAAATCACTTTCTTCAACATCACCATGTGAATTGTTTTCTTCTCTGGCTTCCTGGTAAAAATAAGAAATTAGATTCTTACCATGATGCTGTTCGAGAATATCAATAACATCCTGGGGCAGATTATACTTATGAGCCAGCTCTACACCATCTTTGACATGTGATTTTATGATCAGAGCACTGAGGTTTGGAGAAATATCTTCATGAGGATTTTCTCCTCCAAATTGATTATCAGTGAAAAAATAAGGGCGCTTTAATTTGCCTATATCATGATAATAGGCTGCAACCCTGGTTAAAAGAGGATCGGCATCAATATTATCAGCAGCTGTTTCGGCCAGATTACCCACTATAACACTGTGATGATAGGTGCCGGGAGCTTCTACAAGCAGCCTTTTCAGCAGAGGATGACTGGCATTAGAGAGCTCCAGCAGACGTACTGAAGAAGTCAGGTCAAATATATTCTCCAGATAGGGTAAAAGACCATTCGCTAAAATTGCCACCAGCAGTCCATTCAAAACTCCCACAGTGACCGGACGAACAAACTCAGTCCAGCCCCTTAATACAGGTTCAACCAGCATATAAGATGCAACCAGAATCACCATCACACCACTTACATTAAATCCGGCCTTAACCAGATCACTTCTCTCATTAATTCTGGTCACACTAAAAATTCCCATCATACCGGAACAAAAAGCGGTCAAAACAACAATAAATGTATAATCAAAATATACACCCAGCAGCATACTGATAAAAACTGTCAAAAAGACCGCAGCTGAGGAGCTTAACAGTACAGTTGTCAAAATAGAAGCCGCAGCCACCGGTACCAGAAAAAATAAATATTCAATTTCAAATACATCTATAATCTGAGCTATTAATAAAATTACTATAACCATTAATTCTAAAAATAAAAGCTTTTTGTTGTTTTTCCAGATTTCTTTCTGGTATTTCCACATATAATAGGCCATGATTACAGCCAGAACCAAAATCAGAAAAATCAACCCAACAAATCTAAAAATATCAAATTCCGGCTGCTGAAGTCCCAGAGCTTCCATAATACGGACATCTTCTTCAGTTACAACATCACCAGATCTGACAATAATCTCACCCTGACGTAAGGTCTGCTGGTAGGGCTCAACCTGTTCCCGGGCCTGCTGACGCCTCTCTTCAGTTGCCTCCTCATCAAAGAAAATATTGGGCATAATATGAGCCTGAAGAATGTCTTCTGCAGCTTCCCGTAATGACTGATCATAGTTCATCTGTCGGGCCTGTGAAGCTAAAGAAGTTTTTTCTTCCTCCAGTTCCTCTGGATATATCCGTCTTTCCAGTGAACTTCTCATAATCGAGGCAATATCCCGATGAAGTTCGGCTCTTACTTCCGGATCACTCTCCAGAAGAACCAGAAGAGACTGTGGTTCAATCATAAGCTCATATTCATCTATCATTTCATCAACAAAAGATAATTTCTCTTCTTCTGAGGATAGTTCCTGAAAATTTTCCCCTTCCTGATCAACCACTGTAAACAGGCCTTCAATTCTGTTTATAACTTCCCGGGGGGCACTGCCATCCTCTTCATAAACCCGGCCTACAGATTCGGCCGCTTCCTGGCGCAGCTGAGCAGTCCTTTCTTCATCTGTGAAAGTTGTTGTCCGGGGCACAGAAACATCAACAGTACTAACATCACCCGGCTCCAGAGAAGAACCTTCCGGAATTAAATCGGTAACCATAATAAAAATTATAATTAGAACAAAAACTATACCCCAGAAAATCCGGAAAGACATAATTTTGTCTTTGGTAAGACCTGTAATACTGTCTTTAATTTCTGGAAGCTGTTTCATAACTAACTCCCACTCTCGTTTTCATGTTCCTCATAGGCTTCAATTATTTTTTTCACAAGACGGTGCCGGACCACATCCTGATTGGTAAGATAAACAAAATCTATACCCTCTATACCCTGCAAAATTTCTCGTGCTTTATTTAAACCGGATTTTTGTCTATTGGGCAGATCAATCTGGGTTATATCACCGGTTATCACAGCACAGGAATCAAATCCAATTCTGGTTAAAAACATTTTCATCTGCTGGGGTGTCGTATTCTGAGCTTCATCAAGTATCACAAAAGAATCATCCAGAGTACGCCCCCGCATGTAGGCTAAAGGTGCCACTTCAATAATTTTTTTCTCCAGGTATTCATTGACTTTCTCCGGACCCAGAATATCATAAAGAGCATCATATAATGGCTGAAGATAGGGATCAACCTTATCCTGCATATCACCGGGCAGAAAACCAAGATTTTCTCCGGCCTCAATCGCAGGTCGGGTAAGAATAATGCGGTTAACTTTTTTGTTCAGCAAATTTTTCACAGCCATGACCATGGCCAGATAGGTCTTTCCCGTCCCGGCGGGACCGATAGAAAAAACGAGATCCTGATTTTTAATGGCCTCAACATAGAGCTTCTGGCCCAGTGTTTTAACCCGGATTTTTCGACCTTTAAAATTGACCTGTAAAACTTCATCAAATATATTATTAAGATCAACTGAAGGATTCTCTTTTAAAAGTTCAGTGGCATATTTAACTTTTCTCATATTCAAAGATCTATCCTCAGGTGTTATATCGATTAACTCATGAATAATACGATCCGCAATATCAACTTTATTAGGGGGGCCTATCAGCTTAATTGAATTGCCCCTGGCCACAAGTTTCACTCCCAGCTTTTCTTCAATAATCTTTAAATTTTCATCCTGTTCTCCAAATAAATTACGAGCTGTATCATAATCTTTAATTGTAATTTCACTTTTCAAATCGGTAACCACGTAATACCTCCTCACTAATTTGTTAACATTCAAACAAACATGCCAACCCTTGTTTCATGTCTTCTTATATTATAACATAAATTTATATTCTTACAAGTAACAGTCAAACCGGGGATCTACAGCTGCTTTTATGGGTCAGAAGAAAAAACACACCCCATTAGCCAAACAGGGTGTGCAGCTGATATTTTCACCAATCAGTTTTTATTTTTTTGTCTGCCGATGAGGTGGATTATGGGGCCGATAGGCCCGTGGTTTGTCCAGTATTTCCATCATAATAATCCCTCTCACCAGATCACTGTGTTTTAACCCCTGCTGCTGTATATCCTTGATCTCATTATCAGCAATCACACCGACTCTCTGTTTTTGATCTTCATCATCCCCAATACCGGTTATTGCCTTCTTCTTTCGGCTGCCAATTTCCCGCTTTAAGCCCCGGTCTTCCTTTTGCTGTCGGCTGCTGTCCTCCGATTCGGTTCCTGTTTTTTCTGATTCAGCTCCCGTGGACTGCTGGAAAAACTCTTCTTCTTCAGCCAGCTCCCGGGCCAGGTCATCATCAGGCTCCTCTTCTGCAAAGAGAGATCCCTGCCGGGAGGTTTGTTCATCAGAATAATTCAACTGCTCCGCACTTTCTCCCCCATTTTCTTCAGGTGCAGGGGAGGGAGAACTCTCCTCGGAATTAAAAAGATTTTCCAGAAGAGCCCGGGCAATAACAAAAATAATAATCAGGATCCAGAAATAGCTAATCTCCATACTGATCTCTCCTAGTTATTCTTCTTATTTCCCTGCTGTTTTTTTGAATCAATATCATATTCGTCTGATTCATCTTTATCTTTACCCGATATACTGTCTCTCATTTCTGTATCAGCTTTAATATTTTTATAACTCATATAATCCATAACACCCATATTCCCGTCCCGGAAAGCCTGGGCCAGAGCTTTGGGCACTTCTGCTTCTGCTTCCACAACTTTTGCCTGCATCTCCTGGACACGGGCTTTCATCTCCTGCTCTTCAGCAACCGCCATAGCCCGCCGTTCTTCAGCTTTAGCCTGGGCTATTTCTTTATCGGCCTCAGCCTGGTCAGTCTGCAGCTGAGCACCAATATTTTTCCCGACATCAACATCAGCAATATCAATGGACAATATTTCAAAAGCAGTTCCTGAATCCAGACCCTTTTCCAGTACTGTACGGGATATAGAATCAGGATTTTCCAGAATCTTTTTATGACTGTCAGCTGAACCCACAGTAGTGACAATCCCCTCACCAACCCGGGCCAGAACAGTTTTTTCCCCAGCACCACCAACCAGACGATCAAGATTGGCTCTAACGGTAACCTTGGCCGTGGCCATCACCTGGATACCATCCATAGCCACCGCGGTTACAACCGGAGTCTTAATCACCTTTGGATTAACACTCATCTGAACAGCTTCCAGGACATCCCTTCCGGCCAGATCTATAGCGGCCGTTCTTTCAAAACCAAGATCCATTTCCGCCCTTTGAGCGGCTATAAGAGCATCAACCACCCGATCAACATTACCTCCAGCTAAATAATGTGCTTCCAGTTTATTGGTGCTGAGCTGTAAGCCGGCCTTTGTAGATTTAATCATCGGCTTAACTATATAAGAAGGAACAACTCTCCGCAGCCGCATACCAATCAGATCAAAAATGCTAATTTTAACACCGGCTGCTACAGCAGAAACCCAGAGTCCAATAGGAATAATGTAAAAGAAAATAAACAGAAATAAGACTACCGCAACTATAATTACCAATGATGTTTGCAGCACTTTATTCACTCTCCTTTTTTATTTTTTTCACAACAATTCTGCGGCCCTCTATTTTAACAACTTCAACCTCCTGGTCGCGATCAATCATTCCCCCTTCAGTAACCACATCCATTCTCTCTCCATTTATTTCAGTAATTCCAGCCGGCCTCAGCGGAGTTATAGTCTGCCCCCGCTCTCCCAGGAGTTCAGCCTTGCTCTGAGAGGCGGTATAACCTTCGTCAGGAGTCTCACTGTAGTCCATGGACATCCGTTTCCAGAATCTGCTGACCCCAAATATCCTCAGCAGAATAAAGGCTCCAACCAGGGTGGCCACCAGAGCAATTGAAATTACTGTCAAAGCAGTCTCGGCACTGGGAAATACAAAATAAACACTGGCCAGTATGGCCACCACACCACCTATACCCGTAATTCCAAAACCGGGAATCACGAATAGTTCCAGGGCTAAAAGAAACACACCAACCAAAAGCAGCACGATCATTCCGGCCCCGGCATAACCATGGATCATATGTCCGGTAAAAAACAAACCCAGACTTAAAACACCTGTGGTACCTCCAACCCCCCAGCCCGGGACCATAATTTCCAAAATTAAACCTAAAAATCCCAGAGTCAATAAAAAGGCACTGATTCCCGGCCTGGTCACAAAGCGAGCCATTCTTTCCGGGGAAGAGGGTAAAATTTCATTAACCTCTTCTTGGCCAAAGGAAAGCTGATTCAGGACAGCAGGAAAGTCAGCCAGCACAAAATCAGCAATACCCTGTTCCCGGGCTTCACGGGCGGTCAGTGATAAAATTTTCCCCCGCTCTATAATGCCCGGTATTTCAAGGTCGGCATCCACCATAGCAGCTGCCAGCTCACCATCTCTATTTTTTCTTTCTGCAGTACTTCTAAATTCTGTTCTCAGGGCTGAAATGTACTTTTCATCACGGGGGATTGTTTCCGCTGCCCCAATACTGCTCCCTTCCTGCATGATTAAATTATCTCCACCCAGAGCCACCAGAGCTCCTCCGGAGAAAGCTCTACCCTCAACATAGGTGGTGGTTTCCAGAGGAGTGTTCATAATCAAATCTTTGATTCTAATAGATGAATCCACCAGACCTCCATAGGTATTGATCACAAAAATAATATGTTTTGCATCGGCTGCTTCAGCTTCCCTGATTCCCCGCTCCACCAGACTTGCTATACCCGGATCCAGTTCTCCGGAAATGGTTACCCTATAAACCCCTCCCGGTTCAGAAGCAATCCCCTCAATTTGTCTCCCCGGCAGATTAATACCGGCTAACAGCAGTATAATTATTATCAGGTACAGCAGAATCAGCTTATAATTTTTCATTCTGTCGGCCCCTTTTATAAAAATTTTCATTCTTTAATGAATACAGTCCCAGCCTGGGGGACATAATTACAAAACAAAAAAACAATAAACCAAAACATATTTTTATCATAGATTTATAAAGATTTTTATTTTTAAAATTTACTCATATCATCTTCAGATTAGCCGCAGACTTGAAAAGCAATAAACAGCAAAATGAAAACAATATCTTTTTAGTTTAGAGCTCTACAAAAAATTATCAATATTTAATTCTTCAATTACTTCCGGAGAAAGATACTGGGCAATAATTTCAATTTCTTTTTTTAACTCTTCTGTCTCCTGGGGACAATCAA
This sequence comes from Halanaerobiaceae bacterium, assembly GCA_003553225.1. Classification (GTDB taxonomy): domain Bacteria; phylum Bacillota; class Halanaerobiia; order Halanaerobiales; family Halarsenatibacteraceae; genus T1SED10-99. The sequence continues at coordinate 11,719 of PWDW01000068.1, read as the reverse complement.
AATTTTCAATAGCCTCCTGATGATGTAAAACTTCGTTTTTCATAACCTGAACTACTTCCCGATCAGAAAGCTCCTTACGTTTTTTTATTTCTTCACTTTTAATTGCTGCCTTTAGACGCCTGATAATTGATGCTTTGCGGTCTTTATTATTTTTCATGGCCAGTTTCATGTCTTCAACCAGTTCTTTTTTTAATGAAGTCAAATCATTCACCTCCCGGGTTGATAAAAAAGTTTTTCAAAAAAACAATTTTTATCCCGGAGGCCACTGCAGCCGTCTGCCACCTAATAAATGGAAATGAAGATGATAAACTGTCTGTCCCCCATCATCACCACAGTTGGTTACCACCCGAAAACCATCTTCAGCAATACCCTGTTCTTCGGCCAGCTGATTGGCTGTTCTGTAAATATGACCCACCAGTTCATAATCTTTTTCTTCTAATTTACGCATAGAAGGAATATGCTTTTTGGGAATCAGCAGGAGATGAACTGGAGCCTGAGGGTTTTGATCTGCAAAAGCAGCCACCCGTTCATCTTCATAAACCAGGTCCGTATCCAGCTCACCGGAAGCAATTTTGCAAAATATGCAGTCTTCCATTAATATCACCTCTTGTTTTATTAGTATTCTATCTCAATTTGTAAAATCCTTCTTTTTTACTATTATTCCCTTCATTTTTTGAAAATCAAACTGTTCCTGTATTTTGACCTCCAGAAGCCGGCCCTTTAAACTGTCCTCCCCTTCAGCTAAAATGCGCACATAATTACCGGTAAGTCCATTTAAAAGACCTGTTTTTGGGTCTCTTTTTTCTTCAACCAGGATCTCCTGAGTACGGTTAATCAATTTTTGCTGGAACTGTTTTCTTAATCTTTTATTTATACGGCGCAGTTTCTGACTTCTGCTGTTTTTTGTCCGGGAAGCAACCTGGTCTGACATATCGGCCGCAGGTGTGCCCTCACGGGCAGAAAAGGTAAATACATGCATCCGGCTGAAGCCCACCTGTTCGATAAGCTGTTTTGTTTTTTGAAAATCATTTTCAGTCTCCCCGGGAAACCCGACAATAACATCAGTTGTTATGGCTATATCCGGAATAATCTTTTTTATTTCTTTAACTCTATTTTTGAAAAATTCAGAAGTATAGGGCCGGTTCATGGCTTCCAGTATAGAGTTACTTCCACTCTGTAATGGTAAATGAAGATGTGAACACACCTTATCATGCCCCAGCAGGTTCAGCAGCTGATCACTTACTTCCGTAACTTCAATAGAACTCAAACGGATCCGTCCCTCATAATCGGAGCTCAAAAGCCGGGAAAGCAGTTCTTCCAGCTCACCTTCCTGATTCCGCTCCATACCATAGGCTCCCAGGTGGATTCCGGTTAAGATAACTTCCCGAACTCCGGCCTGACCAAGTCTTAGAACCTCTTTTAAAACTGAATCCTGGGCCCTGCTTCTTAAGGGGCCCCGGGCATAGGGTATAATACAAAAGCTGCAGAACTGATTACATCCCTCCTGGATTTTAATATTTGCTCTGGTGGTTTCTCGAACCTCTCTTAGCTGAAGATCTTCATATTCTTTCAGCTCTTCATAGGGGGTAATCACACTCTCAACAGACCTATCCTGTTTAAGATTGCTTTCTATTATATCCACTATTTCTTTTTTATTATCTGTACCAATGGTAAGGTCTACTTCATCTATCTCTGCAACCTCCCCGGGCGAAACCTGGGGATAACAGCCCACCACAGCCACTACAGATTCCGGATTTCTGCGATAGGCCCGCCGGGCATATTTTCTGGTTTTACTCGCCGCCTGATTGGTTACAGTACAGCTGTTTATAATATATACATCCGCTTTTTTTGAAAAATCAATTATTTCATATCCCCGATCAACAAACAGATCCATCATGGCTTCACTCTCATACTGGTTTACCTTACATCCCAAAGTATAAAAAGCAGCTGTAGGCACCCCAACACCTCCTTTGTTCATGGACCCAGTTCTCCAAATTCATATAAAACAGCAGTCATAACAGCCAGCCCCGCCGTCTCAGTCCGGAGAATCCTGGGCCCCAGACTTACACTCTGAGCTGAATGTTCATCAGAAAAAAATTTAACTTCATCAGGTGTAAAACCACCCTCCGGTCCGATCAAAACCAGAACTCTGGGGAGCATGTTTTTTTCTTTCTGCCGGTAATTTTCAAGAACTTCTTTTAGACTTTGAGAATTCTCTCCGGTCCAGGGCAGAAATATAAGCTGATAATCATCAAAACTGGCCGCCAGTTTTTCCGGAGCAGATACCTCTGTAATTTCTGGAATCATACCCCTCTGAGATTGTTTGGCCGCCGCCCGGGCAATTCTTTGCCAGCGATCTATTTTTTTGCCGGCTTTTTTTTCAGAAAGTTTAACAACCGTTCTTTCGGTAAGCATGGGAATTATTCTTCCCACCCCTATTTCTGTACACCTGCGCACGACAAATTCCATATTGCTGTTTTTGGGCACCGCCTGGGCCAGATGCAGTTTTATTTGGGGTTCAGACCTGCTTTGTCTGGTCTCCACTATCTCCCCGGTAACCCTCTCTTTAGAAATTTTTTTAAGCTCAACAATATATTCATCAGCCCCGGGTGAGCTAACAGCAGCAATTATGCGGGCTCCCGGTTTTAAGCGCAGAGAACGTGAAATATGGGGGCAGTCATCTTTTTTAAGTTCAATCCTGCTGCCCGTTATGTCTTCTGGATCAACAAAAAAACGATACATAATGTATATCCTCCGCTTTATATTGATTTAAATTAAAATCCGGGGATCCTCTCCCCGGATAAAATGCATTATAGTATCATAATTTCATCCTGCCGATTTACTGAGCTTTATTTGGATATCAACTGTAATTTTTTTATCCAAATATCATTTTAGATGTGATTCTGCTATTTTAAAATAGCAAAAATAAGGTTTTTTCATCTAGAGAAAAATTCCCAGAGCTTTACGAACCTTATTCATAAAGCTCTTTTCCTTAGGGTTTATCTCCTCACCACTTATCTCAGCAAATTTCATAAGCAGCTCTTTCTGTTCATCATTAAGATCCTGGGGCACGGCTATCTTGGGTTTTATATAAAGATCTCCCCGACCATAACCATTTAAATGCTGAATCCCCTTGTTCTTCAGGCGGAAACTCTGACCGGGCTGAGTACCTTCCGGAATATTAAATTTAACCTTACCATCCAGAGTGGGTACTTTTATCTCATCACCCAGAGCAGCCTGAACAATACTGATCGGTACTTCACAGTATATATCATCACCTTCCCGGTCAAAAATCTCGTGTTCTCTGACTTTTATTATCACATAAAGATCTCCACTGGGAGCACTTCCTTCACCTGCTCCCCCTTCTCCACTCAGACGTAATTTATTTCCATCTTTGACACCTGCCGGAATATCCACGGTTATATTCCGGTAGCGGCGAACCATGCCCTGACCATCACACTGAGGACAGGGTTCAGTAACAATTTCACCGGTCCCTTCACACCGGCTGCAGGTTCTGCTCTGTGTAAACTGTCCAAAGGGAGTCTGTTTACTGGATCGAATCTGACCCCGGCCATTACACTGGGGACAGGTTCTGGTTTCAGAGCCGGGTTTAGCCCCCGAGCCCTTACATTTATCACAGGTTTCTTTACGGGGAATGGTGATTTCTTTCTTGGCTCCAAAAGCCGCTTCTTCAAAATCTATCTCCAGTTTGTACTGCAGGTTGGAACCCTGCTTCTGTCGGCGCTGGGCTCCCCGGCTGCTGCGGCCGCGGGCTCCACCCCCAAAAAACATATCAAATATATCATCAAAACCACCAAAGCCTCCTCCGGCAAAATCTTCAAAATTGAAATCATCCTGATTAATTCCGGAGTGACCATATTGATCATAGCGGGCTCTTTTATCTTCATCACTCAGTATTTCATAGGCTTCGGAAATTTCTTTGAACTTTTCGGCTGCTTTTTCATTATCACCATCATTCATATCCGGATGATACTTTTTAGCAAGTTTCCGGTATGCTTTTTTAATTTCTTTCTGGTCGGCATCCCTGCTGACCCCCAGTATATCATAATAATCCTTTTTTTGTGCCACTAGCTGATCACCTCACTTGACTTAAACAAAGAAAGGGAGAAAAAACTCCCCTTCTTTAAATATTTATTCTTCCTCATCATCTACCTCTTCAAAATCAACATCAACGGTATCATCGGTCTGGCCACCGGCTGCTCCCTGGGTACCTCCGGGGCCGGCACCGGGTCCTGGTTGTCCGGGACCACCCTGGAATCCCTGAGCACCAGCCTGACCGGCCTGACCGGCTCCTTCCTGCTGAGCCTGAGCATAAAGCTGGGAACTCAAATCAGATAACTCCTCTTCGAGAAGTTCCATTTTTTCCTCAATAAGATCAATATCATCTTCTTCCAGGGCCTCTTCAAGCTCTTCTTTGGCCTGCTTGACACTTTCTTTTACTGAACTATCAACTTCATCTCCGGCCTGTTCAAGCGTTTTTTCGGTTTTATGAACCAGAGCATCAGCTTCATTTCTGGTTTCTATTTCCTGAACTCTTTCTTCATCTTCTTCAGCATATTGTTCAGCTTCGCGAACCATTTCATCTATTTCTTCTTCAGAAAGTCCACTGGTGGATTCAATTGTAATATCTTTCTTATTACCGGTTCCTTTATCTTCAGCAGAAACCTGTACGATTCCATTTTCATCTATTTCAAAAGTTACCTCAATCTGAGGTACGCCCCGGGGAGCCGGGGGAATATCTGTCAGCTGAAAACGACCCAGGGTCTTATTATGCCGGGCCAGCTTTCTTTCACCCTGCAGAACGTGAATATCTACCGTTGTCTGATTATCCTCTGCAGTGGAGAATACTTTACTTTTGGAGGTCGGAATTGTGGTATTGCGTTCAATCAATTTGGTGAACTTTCCGCCCAGGGTTTCTATTCCCAGAGACAGAGGAGTTACATCCAGCAGAACAAGGTCATCTACCTCACCGGACAGCACTCCACCCTGAATTGCGGCTCCTACAGCCACTACTTCATCAGGATTGATTCCTTTGTTTGCTTCTTTACCTATTAAATTTTCCACAGCTTCCTGGACGGCGGGAATTCGAGTTGAACCTCCGACCAGAATAACTTCATCGATCTCAGAAGGATCCATCCCTGCATCTTCAAGAGCCTGACGGCTGGGTCCCATAGTTTTTTCTACCAGATCTTCTGTCAAATTATTAAATTTTGCCCTTGTTATATCGATATCCAGATGTTTGGGACCGGATTCTGTCTGGGTTATGAACGGCAAATTGACATTGGTCTGTTTTACACTGGAGAGCTCAATTTTTGCTTTTTCGGCGGCATCTTTAAGACGCTGCAGGGCCATACGGTCTTCCCGCAGGTCAATTCCGGTTTCTGACTTAAATTTTTCGGCCAGATGATCCATCAGAGCCTGATCAAAATCATCACCACCAAGTCTGTTATTACCACTGGTGGCTATTACTTCATAAACTCCGTCCCCAATGTCTAATATAGAGACATCAAAAGTTCCCCCACCTAAATCATAGACCAGAACGGTCTGTTCTTGATCATCCTCAAGACCATAAGCCAGTGAAGCAGCGGTAGGCTCATTAATTATTCTTTCGACCTCCAGACCGGCAATTTTCCCGGCATCTTTTGTGGCCTGACGCTGTTTATCCTCAAAATAAGCGGGTACGGTGATTACAGCTTTTTCGATTTCTTCTCCCAGATAATCTTCGGCATCCCTTTTCAATTTCTGCAGAATCATGGCCGAAATTTCCTGAGGAGTATATTCATCATCACCCATTGTCACTTTCTGACTTGAGCCCATATCCCTTTTAATGGATTGTATAGTATTATCCGGATTGGTTATAGCCTGTCTTTTAGCATGTTCACCAACCAATCGCTCACCTTCTTTGGAGTAAGCCACTACCGAAGGAGTAGTGCGGTTACCTTCTTTATTGCTGATCACAGAAGGTTCTCCACCTTCCATGATAGCCATACATGAATTAGTAGTACCTAAGTCAATACCCAGTATCTTCTCACTTTTTTTGCTCATAACAAATTCCTCCCTGTAAACTTTTTATTGTCATGGGTCTTAATTAACAGCACTAAATAAGCCCGGCCTTTATTCTGCAACTTTTACCATAGCCGGACGTATTAATTTGTCTTTAAAAAGATATCCTTTCTGAAGTTCTTCGACAACAATTCCCGATTCAGAATCAGCATCCTCAACCTGCATAATTGCTTCGTGATATTTATGGTCAAAAGGCTGACCCTCACTCTCAATAATCTCCAGACCATGCTGCTGGAGGGTGTTCATCAGCTGTTTATAGATAAGTCCAACCCCTTCTCCAAAATCTCCATTTTCACCCTCAGCATTATCAAGAGCTCTTTCAAAATTATCCAGGATGGGCAGTATTTTTTCAAGCAGTTCAATCTGGGCCTCAAGACCAAAGCCATCTTTTTCCTTTTGGGTTCGTTTGCGGTAGTTCTCAAAATCGGCCCTCAGCCGCTGATACTGGCTTTTAAATTTCTCAAGTTCTTCATTCAATTTTTTATTCTCCTCCTGCAGGGCTGCTTTCTCTTCTTTTAATTTTTTATTCTCTTCCTGCAGCCCAGAAAGTTTCTCCTCTAAAGAAAGTTCATCCTCCTTTTGGAGCCCTGCTTCTTTTTTGTTTTCTTCATTTTCCTGTTTTTGCAGCTCACTTTTCATTTCATCTTCTGTATTGTTTTCCGCTGTGGGCTCTGCACCCTGCTGCTGGTTCCCACTGTTTTCAGCAGCCTCTTCCTGCTGAGTTTTACTTTCCTGTTCATTGTTTTTATCCTGCTGTGCAACCATTTTCTATCACCTGCCAACTTTAGAAATTATTTGTCCCAGAATATCGGCAGCAAAATCTACAGTTGATATAACCTGAGGGTACTGCATTCTGGTAGGTCCGATAACTCCAATCTTACCCACCGCATTATCCCCCAGATGATAGGTAGCATAAACAATACTGCATTTTTTCATTGCCTCTATCTTGTTTTCCTGTCCTATTTTTACTTCCAGATCTTCATCGGGTAATTCCTTAATAAGCTCTCTTAGATTTTCTTCATTATCCAGAATGTTTAATACTTTTTTCAAATTCTCAAGATCATTAAACTCCGGCTGCTCTAAAATATAGGAAGTACCTCCCAGAAAAATTCGCATATCGGCCGGAGTAATGATTTTTTCCAGCTCCTCAGAAATGATCTCAAATAATTTCCGGGAAATATCAATCCTTTTGATTAACTCTTCTTCCAGGCTGGTAAAAAAATCCTGGTCCAGACTGTTCAGCTCTTTATCCTGCAGCTTATTTGATAAAAACTTGTTTATATATTCCAGTTCCCGGCTCCCTACATCATGATTTATTTTTAATATTTTATTATTAACAATTCCGGAATCGGTTATTAAAACTACAAGCAGAGTCCGGGCTGCTACTTTAACAATCTCCATTTTTTTAATACTGCTTTTCTGCATCTCCGGTTCACTGATCAGAGTTGTATATTCAGTAAGCTGAGAAAGCATCCGGGTCATCCCGGAGATAATACCCTGAATACCTTTTTTGTCTTCATAAAATCGAGCCAGAGAACGTTGCAGGTTTTTGGGATGTTTTGATTCATGTTCCATCAAAACATCTACATAATAACGGTAACCTTTATCAGTGGGGACTCGTCCAGCAGAAGTATGGGGCTGTTTTAAGAGGCCCATATCTTCCAGATCGGACATTTCGTTTCTGATGGTTGCTGAACTTACCCCAAAATCATACGTCTTGGCCAGTGTGCGGGACCCAATCGGTTCGGCAGTTAATATGTGTTCTCGAATAATTGCTTTCAATATTTCTCTTTTTCTGCCTTCCAGTTCATGTTCAACCATCATTTTCACCCCTTTATTATTAGCACTCTTCAACTTCGAGTGCTAACAGCTAATAATAAAATAACATATTGCAAACACATTTGTCAAGTCCTGTTCTGAGCCGGATTTGGTTTAAAAAAGAAAGCTCAAAAAAATCAGGGCAAAAATTCCTGAAAAACTCTGTTCCCCAAAAAAATACCTTTATCCGTTAAAAACACCCGCTTCTCGCTTTCACCCAGTAAACCCTGCCGTTTAAGTTTCTCAATCTCTAAACCGTAAACATCTTCCAGGTTCACCGCAAAACGGTCAGCAAACTCTTCTTTGGACACCCCCCGCAGCAGGCGCAGTCCCATCATCATTTTTTCAGCCCGGAGATCCTGTTTGCTTAAGTCTATAACTTCAGCTCCGGGAAGTTTTCCCCGTTCTAAACGGGAATAATAAGTTTCCAGAGAATCGGTATTATAATATCTTTTTTGTCCGGAAAAACCGTGAGCGGCAGGACCCAGACCCAGATAGGGCCGATACTGCCAGTATATTTTATTGTGTACTGACTGCCGGTCCGGATGGGCAAAATTAGAAATTTCATAATGGTCATAACCGGCCTGTATCAGTTTAAAGCGGGCTTTTTTATACATCTGCAGATCTATTTCTTCCGTGGTGGGTTCCCGCTCCCCGGCCTCTATTTGGTCGGCCAGGGGGGTCCCCTTTTTAAGCTCCAGATTATAAATAGAAACATGGTCGGGAGCAAACTGCAGAGCCTGATCCAGAGTATCACTCCAGCTTTTAACCGTATGGCCCGGAAAAGCAAAAATTAAATCTATATTAAAGTTCACCCTGCTGTTCTGCAGCAGGCCAGCTGCAGTGTGGGCCCTGTCTGCAGTATGACATCTGCCCAAAAGTGAAAGCTCCTGATCCTGAAAGGACTGTACTCCCAGACTTATGCGGTTGACACCCAATTGGACATAGTTTTGAATTTTCTTTTCAGTTAAAGACTCCGGATTAGCTTCCAGAGTAATTTCAGCGGCTGCAGATAAAGAAAAATGATCCTGTATTTTAACCAGCACCTCTGCCAGCAGTTCAGGAGAAAAAAGGGAGGGAGTTCCACCTCCCAGATATATGCTCTGCAGTCTTTTACTGCTGAGTATTTTACCATACAGGTCAAGCTCCCGGCCTAAAAAAGCAGTATATGTTCGGAAAAACTCCTCTGTGTTCTTTTTGACCGGCAGAGAATAAAAATCACAGTAGCTGCATTTATTACGGCAGAAAGGAACATGAATATACAAACTAAAAGTACGGGGAAAATCCTGAAATAGATCCGTATTTACCCCGGGTGCAGAAAAAGAAGATCTATTCATCACTACCCCTTTCCAGAATAGTCATAAAGGCCTCCTGTGGTATATCCACACTACCAACCTGTTTCATTCTTTTTTTTCCTTCTTTCTGTCTTTCCAGAAGTTTCCTCTTGCGGCTAACATCACCACCATAGCATTTCTGCAGGACATCTTTCTTACGGGCGGGAATTGTCACCCGGCAGATCACATTACTGCCTACAGCTGCCTGAATGGGCACCTTAAACATCTGACGGGGAATAACTTCTTTCAATTTTTTTGCAATATCCTGGCCAATATTATAGGCATCATCTTCATACACCACCGTTGAGAGTGCATCCACCGGTTCTTTGTTAACCAGGATATCCATCTTAACCAGATCAGACGCCCGGTAACCCTCGATAGTATAATCCAGGGTGGCATAACCCCGGGAACGAGATTTTAATCTTCCAAAAAAATCGGTTATGATCTCACTTAAAGGCATATTATATTTTAATGATACCCGGTCTCGTGTTAAATACTGCATATCTTCAAATTCACCCCGGTTATTTTCACAGAGCTCCATAACAGGTCCAATATATTCATCGGGTAATTTTATTTCGGTGTTCACGAAAGGTTCTTCAATTTTTTCAATTTTATTTTTTTCGGGAAATAGGGCCGGGTTTTCTATTTCTTTAACCTCTCCCTGACTTGTGGTCACCCGATAGACAACACTGGGGGCCGTAACGACAAGGTCCAGATCATATTCTCTTTCCAGACGTTCCTGGATAATCTCCATATGCAGCAGACCCAGAAAACCACAGCGAAAACCATAACCCAAAGCTTCAGATGTCTCCGGCTCAAAAGTAAAAGAAGCATCATTTAACTGCAGTTTATCCAGAGCCTCCTTTAAAAGCTCATAATCATTATTCTCACTGGGATAAAGTCCACTAAACACCATGGGCTTTACCTCTTTATAACCGGGCAGAGGCTCCTTTGCTTCTCTGTGGGCTCCGGTTACCGTATCTCCCACCCGACAGTTTCTTATCTCCTTAATACCCGCAATAATATAACCCACTTCTCCACATTTCAAAGAATCGGCTTCTCTCATCTGGGGACTAAAAGAGCCCACTTCATCAACTTCATAGACATTATTATTGGACATCATTTTTATTTTATCTCCGGGGGCGATCTCACCATCAATAATTCGCACATAGGGGATAACACCCTGATAGGAATCATATACAGAATCAAAAACCAGGGCCCGGAGTGGTTTACTGCTGTTATCCCGGGGAGGAGAAACTCTATCTATAACAGCCTCCAGCAAGGCATCAATTCCGGTCCCCTCTTTGGCACTGGTCAGCAGTGCTTCATCGGGATCCAGCCCCACTTCCAGCAGCTGTTCTTTTACCCATTCAGGGTCTGAGGCATCAAGATCAATTTTATTTATAACCGGAATAATATCCAGATCATGTTCCAGAGCCAGATATATATTGGACATCGTCTGGGCTTCAATACCCTGGGCGGCATCAATAACCAGCAGCGCCCCCTCACAGGCGGCAAGACTGCGGGAAACTTCATAGGAAAAATCCACATGCCCGGGGGTGTCAATTAAATTTAGCTCAAAACCATCATATAACAGCCGAACCGGCTGAGCTTTTATGGTAATACCTCTTTCTCTTTCCAGGTCCATACTATCCAGCACCTGATCTTTCATCTCCCGGTCGGAAAGGGTATCCGTTTTTTCTAAAATTCTATCAGCCAGAGTAGACTTGCCGTGATCTATATGAGCAATAATACAAAAATTCCTTATTTTTTCTACCTCCAAAGGTGAACCTCCTCTTTTAAAAAGCTGAAAAAACTTAAGTTTGCTAACCAATTATAACATTACCCCTCTTGATATTCAACACAGGTTAACTTTTGAATGACACAAATTTTTTTGGCTGATAGGATTTAAGTTTTTACAGTTATTATGTTATTAGCCGGTATAATTATTGTATTATGGTTCTCCTCCATAACAGCTGGTAGATTTAAGTATATACTGCTGTCAGCTGAAATGAACATTCATTTATTATTATTTCCAGCCCAAAAATTATACTTTTTCTTATTAGCCCTTGATTATATAGTAATTGAATGGTAAAATGAAAAATGCTGTCAATTCGTTAGTAAGATTCTTTTTTAATATAATTATACCTGAACCAGGAGGTGATTGTTCATGCCCACTATTAAATCAGCTAAAAAAAGATTAAAAACTACAGCCCGACAGAAACAGGAAAATCAGAAAAGAAAAAATGAAATGAAAGATGCAGTTAATAAACTGAAAGATTTAATCGATGAGGGAAAGAAAGAAGAAGCAGAAGAACAGCTGGCCCTGACCTATAAAGCCCTCGATAAAGCGGCCAAACATAATATAATTCATGAAAATAAAGCCGCCCGAAGAAAATCTTTTCTGGCTAAGAAGGTTGATGAACTGGAGTAATTAGATACTCTGGATTAGATGAACTGGAGTAATTAGATACTCTGGATTA
>PWDW01000236.1 GCA_003553225.1 Halanaerobiaceae bacterium | reverse complement strand
TTATATCTCTGGCTCAAAACCGGGATCTGCCCCTGGTGGTAACCAATGATATTCATTATCTGCAAAAGGAAGATGATGATTTACATGATCTCCTTCTGGCCATGCAGACCGGAACCACTGTCAATGATGAGGATCGTATGTCTTTTGAAGGCAGTGAGTTTTATTTTAAAAGTAAAGAGGAGATGTATAATCTATTTCCCAAAATAGAAGAGGCCTATAAAAATACATCCACTGTTGCTGAACGCTGTGATGTGGAACTTGATTTTGAAAAATTTTATTTACCGGATTATCCGGATATAGGTGCTGAGGAGACTCCGGCTGAATTACTGAAAAAAAAGTGTCTTAAGGGTCTTGAAGAGAGAGGTTTAAAAGAAAATGAACAGGCTCAAAAAAGGCTGGAATATGAGCTGAATATTATAGAAGAGATGGGCTATATTTCCTATTTTTTAATTGTTCAGGATTTTGTTGCCTTTGCGGAGCGCCAGGAGATAAGGGTGGGGCCGGGGCGTGGTTCTGCGGCCGGGAGCCTGGTCTCCTATTTACTGGGTATTACCAAAATAAATCCTCTGGAATATGGGCTTATTTTTGAGAGGTTTCTTAATCCAGAGCGGGTGACAATGCCGGATATTGACATTGATTTTGATGAAAGACGGGATGAGATAATTGAATATGTAAAAGAACGCTATGGAGAAGAAAAGGTGGCTCAGATAGGTACTTTTGGAACTATGGCGGCCCGGGGCGCGGTCCGGGATGTAGGGCGAACTCTGGATATTCCGTATGATAGAGTGGACCGGGTGGCTAAAATGATTCCCGCTTCCGGGTCTTCGCTGGATGAAATACTGGAGGAGAATAAACAGCTCCAGGAAATGTACAGTGAAAATGAAGATATTAAGCAGCTGCTTGATTTTGCCCGGAAAGTGGAGGGTCTACCCCGTCATATTTCTACCCATGCTGCCGGAGTGATTATTGCTCCCGAAAATCTGACCGATTATGTTCCGGTTCAGTTTCAGGAAGATAGCATTATTACTCAGCTGCCCATGGAGGAGCTTGAAGATCTGGGACTTTTGAAAATGGACTTTCTGGGATTGAGAAACCTTACAATTATAGAAAAAACAGTTGATCTGGTGGAAAAAAGATACAATGAAAAAATTGATATTGATAATATAGCTCTTGATGATCCGGGAGTATATCAAATGCTGAGCAGGGGCCAGACTTTGGGTGTTTTTCAAATGGAGTCCCGTCTGTTTCAGGATCTTAATCAGAAATTGAGACCGGAAAGGTTTGAAGACCTGATAGCCCTGCTGGCTCTGGGTCGCCCGGGCCCTCTGAGCAGTGGTCTGGTCGAAGATTATATTAAATGCCGTCACGGTGAACAGGAGCCTGAATATCTTCATCCCAGTTTAAAACCCATTCTGGAGGAAACTTTTGGCCTGATGCTCTACCAGGAACAGGTAATGCAGATAGCCAGTGATATTGGAGGCTATTCTCTGGGAGAAGCAGATATACTGCGCCGCGGAATGGGTAAGAAAAAGCCGGAACTGATTGCCCGGGAACGAAAAAAATTCGTTGCCGGGGCTCAAAAAAAAGGTATCAAAAAAAACACGGCTCATGAAATTTTTGACCAGATGGAGTATTTTGCCGGATATGGATTTAACAAATCACACAGTGCCGCTTATGCTCTGCTTGCCTATCAGACAGGTTATCTTAAGGCCAATTATCCTTCAGAATTTATGTCAGCACTGCTGTCAACGGTAATGAATAATCTGGATAAAATAGCTCAGTATATTGAAGAGTGCCGGGAGATGGGGATAAAAGTTCTGCCCCCTGATATCAATGAGAGTGATTATGAATTCAGTCCCAATAAAGAAGATAATATTCGTTTTGGCCTGAAAGCGGTAAAAAACTTAGGAAAAAATGCCATTCAGAGTATTGTCCGGGAACGAGAGAAAGATGGTCCTTACAGTAATCCAGCTGATTTTCTCAAGAGGGTGGATACCCGAAGTATTAATATCAGAACTCTGGAATCACTTATAAAATCGGGAGCACTGGATAGTCTGGGGATTTATCGCTCCCGATTACTGTTAAAATATGAAGAGATGTATCAGCAGATGTCAGCAGACAGGAAAAATCGCTCACAGAATCAGACTTCATTTTTCGATATTGTTGATAATAAAGAGGATTTTTTTGACAGCAGCATAGAGTATCCCCGGGTTGATGAGCTGGATCTTGACAAAAAACTAAAACAGGAAAAAGAATATCTGGGGATTTATGTATCCGGACATCCAATGGATATATATGCTGAAAAAATAAAAAAATTCGCTAAAATTGAGTGTTCCGAATTGTTTGGAACAACTGAACCGGGTGAAAGACAGATATTAGCCGGAATGATAGCCTCAGTGAAAGAACATATTACCCGGAGAAACAACCGGATGGCCTTTCTCGGTATTCGAGATGATACAGGTGAAGTTGATGTTACAGTATTTCCGGATTTACTGCGGGAATTACCACATTTTCCAGAACAGGATGATAAGGTTTTAGTATATGGTCACTGTGATAAAGATGATAATTTTGTGGCCCGGGAAATTATCTTTCTGGAACAGTCTCTGCTGGAGATAAACCTGGAGGCCTGTAAAACCGGGAGTCTGAAACAGATCAAAGACCGATTTGCACAGCACAATAGTGAGGTACCCGTCTTTTTTAGGTCCGGAGGGAGTCTGGTACTCTGTGGGAGAAAGTTCTGGGCCCAAAAAGATAAAGCTGGCTCGGCTCTGCAGGATATTATTCCGGAAAAGGACTGGAAATTATATAATTAGAAAGCAGCTTCCCTCAAAATGGAGAAGTTATAAAAATATACGGGAGATTATAGTTATATGTCTTCAGGAGGTTGACACCATATATTATGGAAGAATTTGCAGCCGAAATATTTAACTGGCTGGGACGATATTTAACAGAAGACTGGGCGGTTTTTTTTACTGCCTGGCTGCCCTTTGCTGAACTAAGACTGGCTATTCCTCTGGGTATTTCCCTGGGGTTAAATCCAGCCTATGTGTTTTTCTTGGGGATAACCGGTAATATGATGCCGGTGGTGCCTCTGCTTATGTTTTTGCAGCCGGTTAGATTTTTTTTAAAAAAGCATCTGAATTTTATGGCTCGTTTTTTTGACTGGCTGGATCACAGGACCTACAAAAAAAGTGATCGGGTTGATCGTTATGGAGCTCTGGGTTTAATCTTTTTTACAGCAGTACCCCTGCCTACTACTGGAGCCTGGACGGCCTGTCTGGCGGCAGTACTGTTTAAAATTAAGTTTCGCTATGCCTTTCCGGCAATTTTGACGGGTGTTCTGCTGGCCGGAATTGTGGTAACCATTATTTCGCTATTTACCACCGGTTTCATAAGATAGAGAGGGCTGAACCCTGCTTGACATTAATTTTTAAAAGTTATATGATAAACTAAATAGGGGGTAGTGATCATGGATGTTGATGCTGATTTTGTAATGGTTAAGGCCCTGGAAGATGGAGTTACTATTATTGGGTTAACCCGGGGCAAGGAAACCAGATTTTCTCATACCGAGAAACTGGACAAGGGAGAAGTACTGGCGGCACAGTTTACAGAGAATACATCGGCAATTAAAATACGCGGCCGGGCTGAGATAAAAAGCAAGCACGGAACCATGAAATCAGGAAAAGATATGTAATTATATATATAAATTTATATTTAGGGCTTTTATTTTACTTCTTATAGAAGATTATTAGCCATATTGCTGCAGTTTTTTCGGATATGTGCTGTAAACACATTAATTTATATCAGGATCAGGACCCCACCTGACATTTTACAGCTGTATATTTTCGGTAAAATTATTTATTATTCGGGGTGAATATGATGTTAAAGGACTGGTTTGGAAAATCAAAATATGTTACCGTAAAAAAGGGTGAAAAAGAGGATACAAAAGAGCCGGAGGATAAAAGAGAAGAAAAGCAAAAACAAAAAGAAGATGATCAGCTGTGGACCAAATGTAAAGAGTGTGAAGAAATTATATTCAACAAAAAGTTAGCTCAGAATCTCATGGTCTGTCCTAAATGTGGTTACCACTTTCGACTAACAGCTTTAGACCGGCTCAGTATTACGGTTGATGAAAACAGCTTTGAGGAGTTTGCTGAGGATGTTGATACTGGAGATCCTCTTGATTTTCCCGGTTATCAGGATAAATTAGAGAAGGCAAAGAGAGAAAATACGATAAATGAAGCTGTGATCACCGGTGAGGCAGCAATAGAAGAATATCCGATTGTGATTGCGGTGATGGATTTTTATTTCATGGGGGGAAGTATGGGTTCGGCAGTTGGAGAAAAGATAACCCGGGCTGTTGAAAAATCGCACACATCTGAAAAACCGCTTGTGATTTTTAGTACAGCGGGGGGAGCCCGGATGCAGGAAGGGATGCTGTCCCTGATGCAGATGGCTAAAACAAGTGCTGCCGTGAGAAGACTTCATGAGAAAGGTATCCTGTTTATTTCTGTTTTGACTGATCCCACTTCCGGAGGAGTTACAGCCAGTTACGCCTCACTGGGGGATATAATTCTCGCAGAACAGGGTGCCCTGATTGCTTTTGCCGGTCCCCGGGTTATAAAGCAGACAATAAGTAAAAAACTTCCGGAAGGTTTTCAGAGGGCTGAATTTTT
Organism: Halanaerobiaceae bacterium; assembly: GCA_003553225.1. Taxonomy (GTDB): domain Bacteria; phylum Bacillota; class Halanaerobiia; order Halanaerobiales; family Halarsenatibacteraceae; genus T1SED10-99. The sequence goes on along the minus strand of PWDW01000236.1, from coordinate 8,595 downwards.
ACTGGAACACGGTATGGTGGACAGGGTAGTAGAAAGAAAGAATATCCGGGACAATCTGGCCTCTATTTTGAAAATCCACCGTACCGGAGAGGAGTTTTGATATATTATGGATGAAAACAAGCTGCTCGATTTTGAAAAACCACTGCTGGAGCTAAATAAAAAGATCGAAGAGTTAGAGTCTTTTATGAAGGAAAAAAATATAGATCTGAGCAGTGAAATAAAAAGACTGGAAAAAAGGGCTGAAAATGTAAGAGAAGAAATTTATAATAACCTTGAGCCCTGGCAGATATTAAAGATTGCCCGCCATCCGGAGCGACCCTTAACTCTTGATTATATTGACCAGATAACCGATGAATTTATTGAATTTAAGGGGGATCGCCGTTTTGGAAATGATCAGGCTCTGGTGGGAGGTATTGGTTTAATAGAAGATATACCTGTTACCATACTGGGCCATCAAAAAGGTAAGGATACCAAAGTAAATATCAACCGTAATTTTGGGATGGCTCATCCCGAGGGGTATCGAAAAGCAATGAGATTGATGAGACAGGCAGAAAAATTCGGCCGGCCGGTAGTTAATTTAATAAATACCCCCGGAGCTTATCCGGGTATTGGTGCAGAAAAAAGAGGGCAGGCCGAGGCTATTGCTACCAACCTGATGGAAATGTCGGGTCTTAAAACACCAATTATTGTAATTATTACCGGTGAAGGAGGTAGTGGAGGAGCACTGGGCATTGGACTGGGAGACAGGATTATGATGATGGAGTTCAGTTATTATTCTGTGTCTTCTCCGGAAGCCTGTGCGGCTATTTTGTGGAAGAATTCTGATCAAGCTGAAGAAGCCGCCGCTGCTCTTAAACTTACGGCTCCCGATTTGATGGAGCTGGGAGTTATTGATAAAATAATCCCGGAGCCGGCCGGTGGGGCCCATAAAGACCAAAAAAAGGCAGCTGAAATTCTAAAGTCAGAAATAATTACAGCAGTTAAGGAACTATCTGAATTATCTGAGGAACAAATGCTGGAGCAGAGATACAGTAAGTTTAGAGACATGGGTGAACACATTATTAAGCCGGATCAGGGGAAAATACGGGAAAATTTGATTGATGAGGACCGAAAAGAAGATGACCAAAGTTTAAAAAGGGAAAATATACAGAGCAAATGAGGAGGAAGCAAAAAAGTGGATAAAATTGCTATTTTAACAAGTGGCGGAGATGCTCCGGGGATGAATTCAGCAATTAGAGCTGCCACCAGAAAGGCGATTTATGAAGGATTAGAGGTTTTTGGTGTTAAAAGAGGTTTTTCCGGTTTAATTGATGGTGATTTTTTGCCTCTGGAACGTCGTTCTGTGGCTGATATTGTACATAAAGGTGGTACCATGCTGCTTTCAGCCCGCTGTGAAGAATTTAAAACAGAAGAGGGAATGCAGAAAGCTCTTGCTCAAATGAAAAAACAGGGTATAGGTGGTATTATCTGTATTGGGGGAGACGGAACCATGCGTGGGGTCAATGACATAGCCACCAAACTTGATTTCCCTGCTGTGGGGGTACCGGCCTCTATTGATAATGATATGCCGGGTACTGATTATGCCATAGGTTTTGATACAGCTATGAACACTATTCTGGATTCTGTGGACCGTATCCGGGATACAGCCACTTCCCATGAAAGAACATTTATCATTGAAACCATGGGCCGCCATGCCGGTTTTCTTACTCTGGGTGCAGGTCTGGCCGGAGGAGCAGAATCAATATTAATTCCGGAAGTTGATTTTTCCATTGAAGAGGTAGCCAATAAGGTTAAGAGTGGATATGAAAGAGGGAAATTACACAGTATTGTTATGGTTGCCGAGGGAGTTGGGGAAAATTTCAAAACCAACCGTGACCTAAATCAAAGTAATGCCTTTAGATTGGGGGAAGCTATTTCGGAAAAAACAGGTCTGGAAACCAGGGTTATAATTCTGGGGCACCTTCAGCGAGGAGGTAAACCAACCGCCCGGGATAGAATTTTAGGCAGCCGTCTAGGTGCCCGGGCAGTGGATAAATTGATCGCAGGGGTAACAAACCAGATGGTTTCCTGTCAAAATGGTGGTTTAAGTGAGATTGATATACCTGAGATGCTTTCTTCTTCCAAAGATATTGAGCAGGATATGTATGATTTGGCTCAAATTCTTTCCATATAACAACACATTGTGCAAAGCACTCTCACAACTTATAAACACCTTATGAAGGGGGAATTGACCTTGCGCAAAACAAAAATAGTGGCCACTGTGGGGCCGGCCAGTTTTAAGGAAGAGGTCCTGAGCCGGATGATTGAAAATGGACTTAATGTTGCCCGGTTTAATTTTTCTCACGGGACCAATGAAGAGAGAAAAGAACAGTTTGCTCTCATAAAAAGGCTGGATGAAAGGCTAAAAGAGCCCATAGGGCTTATGCTGGATACAAAAGGCCCTGAAATTAGAGTGGGTTCAATCCAGGGAGGCCAGGTTTCCCTTTCTGATGGTGATACTCTTAAAATTACTGAGCGGGATATTACCGGTGATGCAGACAGGATTAGTATTAACTATAGAGGAGATCTTTCTCAAATAGAGAAAGGTACGAAAATTCTTCTGGATGATGGTTTGATTGAACTGGAAGTACAGAAGATGGGTGAAGAGTGGCTTTTGTGTGAGGTGAAAAACGGAGGATTACTGGAGGAGAACCGGGGGGTAAATATACCGGGACATAGTCTGGACCTGCCTTCGGTAACTGAACAGGATAAAGAAGATATTAAATTTGGTATAAAACATGGTATCCATTTTATTTCTGCTTCTTTTGTTCGCCAGGCAGCAGATGTTATTGAAATAAAAAAACTTCTTCGTGAGGAATGGGCCCGGGATATTAAGATAATAGCCAAGATAGAAAATCAGGAGGGAGTTAAAAATATAGATGAAATTATTGAGGTGTCTGACGGGATAATGGTGGCCCGCGGGGATCTGGGAGTGGAATTACCCACAGAACAGGTTCCGGTGATTCAGAGAAAGATTATAAAAAAATGCAGTGACTGCGGGAAACCGGTTATAATTGCCACCGAAATGCTGGATTCTATGATCCGCAATCCCCGTCCCACCCGGGCAGAAGCTTCTGATGTTGCCAGTGCTGTTTTTGATGGAGCTGATGCTGTAATGCTTTCCGGGGAGACAGCGGTTGGGTCTTATCCTGTGGAGGCTGTTAAAACAATGGCCCGGATTGCCCGGGAAACTGAAAACTCAGATTCTTACCGGGATAAGTTTCGGGAAAACAAGGTGGAAATATCAAGTACCATTACAGAAGCAATTGGTTTTGCCTCCTGTAAATCGGCTGCAGACCTGGGAGCTAAGGCGATTGTTACTCCCACAGGTTCTGGTTCTACAGCCTTAAAAGTATCTCAGAATAGGCCCCTGACCCCTATAATAGCTGTTACTCCAAGCAGGATGGTTCAGCATACATTGACTCTCTGCTGGGGTGTAGAGCCTCTACTGGTTGGAAGAAGTCAATCCACCGACGATATGATAGATAATGCTGTAGATACCGCTCTAGAAGCAGGTCTATTGTCCAATGGGGATTTGGTTACCATTACCGCCGGAGTACCGGTAGGTATACCGGGAACCACAAATTTAATTAAGCTGGATATTGTTGGAGAACCTCTGGCCCGGGGACAGGGTATTGGCCGGGGAATCATATCCGGAAAAGTGAAGAAAGTATATAATGCCGATGAAGCACTATCCCGGATTGAACAAGGGGATATATTAATCACCCCCATGACCAATGAACAGTATGGAACGGCACTTACTAAAGCTGGTGCTATTGTGACCTCTGAGGGAGGGCTATCCTCACATGCGGCTGTCCTGGCCCTGGAACTAGATATTCCGGTTATTGTTAATACCGGGAAAATCATGGACAATATAGAAGATGGAGATACGGTTACGGTTGATGGTATTAGAGGCTATGTTTATCCCGGACATGTTGATGTTCAGTAAACACGAGAAAAAATGGAGCTTGAGCTTAATTTTTATTTTATTTTTTAATCTCATAACTGAACTTCAAAATAAAAAGAAATTTTGAAGTTTGTTCTTTGTGATATTTAAAATTAAAAGGGCCCTTATATAGGTTGTTTCGATTTAATCAGCATTTAATCAGCTATATATAAAGGCCCTTATTTATGTAAATAGAAATTCAAGCCTTATTAACAATAATTTTTGATTCAGGAAATACTTTTTTCAACTCTAAATTTATCTGCAATTTTTGCAATAAATTGTGAGTTGGTGGCCCGGTCATTTTTAGTCAAAGTATTATTAAAATATTTAGCAAGTGATTCGGTGTTTCCCCTTTCCCAGGTCACTTCTATGGCATGCCTGATAGCTCTTTCCACTCTGCTGGGAGTTGTATCAAATTCACGGGCCACCCTGGGATAAAGTTTTTTGGTCACCGCCCCCAGAAGGTCTATATTTCTGATTACCAGTTCAATAGACTTCCTTAGATATAAATATCCTTTTATATGGGCCGGAACCCCCAGGTTATGTAATACTTCTGTGATTTCAGCTCTCAGGTTATTTTCCTCAAATGCCCGTGGAGCTTCCCGGGCTGAGAAAATCGGTGGCTGTTTATTTTGATAGCTGCTTTCCTCAGGAGAAGAAAAAAGCTGTTTAATTCTTTTGGAAAGGATGTTTACATCCAGGGGCTTCATAATGATATAGTCCGCCCCAAGGGAAGCAGCTTTTTGGGTGATTCTTTTATTTCTAAAGGCCGTAAGAACGATAATTTTAAACTGGTCGTGATTATCACTATTATTAATTTGTTCTAAAATACCAAGACCATCAACATGGGGCAGTATGATATCCAAAAGTATCAGGTCCGGCTGTTTGCTGCTGATAATTTGTTGAGCTTTTTTACCACTGTGTACGACCTCAATCAGTTCAATATTCTCCCTGCTGTCCAGATGATCTGAAATTTTTTCACATAAGCACCTGTCGTCATCAATAATTAATGTTTTAATTTTTTGGACCATAAATATTCCCCCTATAAATTTTTGTTATTATTTTAATTAGTGATTTCTCAGAAGATTCCTGCAATAATTTATAAAAAATTTAAAATAAATGGTAAAAAATATAATAAATGGGTTAATAAATAGATTGAGCTGAACAGCAGAAGGTGGGGAAATTAAATAAATTATGCCAGAAGAAGGGTGAAAATATATTATTTATTGATGTTAATGAAAATAAAATGTATAATATAAAAAAACTTAATGAATGTTATTTTCTGCGGCTTTTGATCATAACTAATAAATGAGGTGATATTATGGTGGAAAATCTAATCAAAAAGAACCGATCCTACAGGAGATTTAATGAACAAAGAAAAGTAGCACCGGAAACATTAAAAGAACTGGTTAGTCTGGCCCGTTATTCACCTTCTGCTGCCAACAGGCAGCCTCTAAAATATATTATTTCTCATGAACAGGAAAAAAATGAGAAGATATTTCCCTGCCTGTCCTGGGCCGGTTATCTTGAAAACTGGACAGGTCCAGAACCCGGTGAACGACCGGCAGCCTATGTGATTATCCTTAATGATAATGAGATTAATCAGGAACCAGAAGCGGCCAAAACTGATGTGGGGATTGCAGCCCAGAGTATCTTGCTGGGAGCAGTAAGAAAAGATCTGGGAGGCTGTATCTTTGGTGCTATTGATCGCAAAAAACTGCGGCAAAATCTCGATATCCAGGACAGATATGACATAATGAATATAATTGCCCTGGGAGAGCCGGACGAAAAAATAGTATTGGAAACATCAGAATCAAAGGAGGATATTAAATACTGGCGTGATGAACAGGGGGTCCATCATGTCCCCAAACGTCCTTTAAATGAATTAATATTAAACAGCTGACAGCAGCTGGTCTGTTATTTACTATTTTTAAAAAATAGCAAAAAGAAAAAAATAAACGATTACCCAAAACATATTCAATGGAGGTCATATAATATGCAGTACAGACCATTTGGAGATCTGGATTATAAAGTTTCTGCTCTGGGATTTGGTGCCATGAGACTTCCGACCGATGAAGAGGGAAATATTGAAGAAGAACGGGCTGTTAGGATGATAAGGTATGCTCTGGACCAGGGAGTTAATTATATTGACACAGCCTGGCCCTACCATGATAAACAAAGTGAACCACTTGTGGCCCGGGTTCTGGAAGATGGGTACCGGGAAAAAACGAAAATTGCCACCAAACTACCCAGCTGGGAGGTTGAAACAGAAGAGGATCTGGATAAATATTTAAATAAACAGCTGGCCAAACTAAAGGTGGACAAAATAGATTTTTATCTGCTGCATGCTCTTACTGAAGACAGGTGGGAAAAGTATAAAGAAGTGGATGTTTTTTCCTGGATTAATAAAGTCAAACAGGAGGGTAAAATAGATTATATTGGTTTTTCTTTTCATGATGATTATGAACAATTTGTAAAAATTATTGATGAATATGAAGGCTGGGATTTCTGCCAGATTCAGTACAATTATCTGGATACTCAATTTCAGGCCGGCCGGAAGGGGATGAAATATGCAGCCCGGAAAGGTATTCCGGTTGTTGTTATGGAGCCCCTGCGCGGCGGTCAGCTGGCTCAGGATCCTCCGGCTGAAGTAAAAAAAATTATTCAGGACTCTGATGTGGGAAGGACCATGGCGGATTTGGCCTTACAGTGGCTGTGGGATCAGCCTGAGGTGACTACTGTACTGAGTGGGATGAGCAATATGCAGCAGGTAAAAGAAAATGTGGTCAGTGCTGAAAACTCAGGAGTAAATCATCTTACCCAAAAGGAAAAAGATCTGGTGGGTCAAATAGCAGAAAAACTGCGGGGCCCGATTCAGTGTACCCAGTGTAATTACTGTATGCCCTGTCCTACCGGAGTACAGATACCGCGTAATTTTGCCCTTTATAACCGGGCTCATGTTTATGATGATTATGAAGATGCCCGGGAAAAATATCAGGACCTGGATCAGAGTAAACAGGCTGAAGCCTGTGTTCGCTGTGGTCAGTGTGAGCCGGCCTGCCCTCAGGACCTTGAAATAATGGACCTGCTGGAAGAGGTAACCGAATTTTTTGCGTGACCTCAAAATTCTCCTTGACAAAATGAGATATATTATATATACTGTTTAGCAACAGAAAAAAATCACTAAAAGTATTGATGGGGAGGGACTTCATTTTCCGGGATTACAGGGAACCGGGATTACTGAGAACCGGAATCCAGGATTATGATTTCTGTAGCCTCTGAACTGTAAGACTGAAAAGTTATTCTGAGTAGGGCTTACCGGCTTTTATCGGCATCCGTTATCAAATGCTGGAGTATGAAGTTTTTAACATGTAGTACTCAGAAAGATCCTCTAAAAAGGGGACAAAACATTGGGTGGTACCGCGTGAGTCAAACCTCTCGCCCCAGTTAACAGGAGAACCTGTTAGTTGAGGTGAGAGGTTTTTATTATTGTGCAGGATTTGTTTTTTGCTGATTTGATTGCTGATTTTTTTCAGTTTTTTTGGGATATGATTTTTTTGTCCGGGCAGCAGGAACAGAATTTATTTTATTAAACTGCTGTATAATTTTTTTATTTTTTTTATTATATTGCTATTTTGAATATCTTATTTAAATAACTGGTAAAAAAGGAAAAAAGGAGTGGATAAAATGTCAAAAATGACCGGAGCGGAAATATTTATTGAATCACTTTATAGAGAGAAGGTTGAGGTAATTTTTGGATATCCTGGAGGAGCTGTTATTCCAATCTATGATAAACTGATGGATGCTGATATCAGGCATATTATGCCTCACCATGAACAGGGAGGGGCCCATGCGGCAGATGGTTATGCACGTTCAACAGGTAAACCCGGTGTATGTCTGGTGACTTCAGGGCCCGGAGCAACCAATCTGGTTACAGGTCTGGCTACAGCTCACATGGATTCCGTGCCAGTAATTGCTTTTACCGGGCAGGTACCGACCTCTATGCTGGGGACTGATGCTTTTCAGGAGGCGGATATTAAAGGGATTACCATGCCTATTACCAAGCATAATTTTATTGTACAGGATGTTAATAATTTTGCGGCCACGATTAAGGAGGCTTTTTATATAGCCACTTCCGGACGTCCCGGACCGGTGCTGGTGGATATGCCCAAAGATGTTCTCAATGATAGTACTGATTTTTTCTATCCCTCTGATGGAGAACTTGATATTGATATAAAAAATAAACTTTCGGCTAACAATGCACCTCAGGAAAAGATTGATAAGATGGCAGAAATGATCAATAAAGCCGAAAGACCGGTTCTCTATACCGGGGGGGGAGTAATTATTTCTGAAGCCAGCAAAGAACTGCGGGAGATGGCTCGTAAGGCTTCTCTTCCGGTAACCACTACCCTGACCGGACTGGGTGCTTTTGATGAACGGGATCAGCTGAGTCTGGGCATGCTGGGTATGCATGGTTCAACTGAAGCTAATCTGGCTGTTACCAATGCAGATCTGATAATAGCTGCCGGGGCCCGTTTTGATGATCGAGTGACAGGAGAACTAAATTCATTTGCCCAAAATGCTAAAGTTATTCATGTTGATATTGATCC
>PWDW01000017.1 GCA_003553225.1 Halanaerobiaceae bacterium | reverse complement strand
TGACTGGAAAAAGGCAAGAAACATTATCAAAGAGGAATTTTATCATCCCGTAGCCCAGTTTTCTCCTTTAAATCTGGGATTTCAGACTATCGGGCTGCTTTATGGAAAAGATTTTGGTGATTCTCTCTGCAAGGCGGTAAACTGTGGCTGGGACACGGACTGTACGGGGGCCACCCTGGGTTCAATCCTCGGTATTATCAAAGGGGGCAGCAGTCTGCCGGATAAATGGCTAACTCCCCTGGGTGAAGAAATCAGCACTAATCAAAAAACAGGGGGTATTAAAAACCTGCAGGCTCCGACAGACATACAAAAGCTGACTGACCAGGTCTGTGAGATGGGAGAAAGAGTCCTTAAATACTGGGACAGCGGGGTACAGATAGTAAAAAAAGAAACCACCGAAAAGATGAAGGTAGAGCAGAAACCAGATAATTTTATTTCTAAAATAGCAGCAAAAAAGATTTTGAATTATAATCCGGCGGCCCTTTCCTTTAATTTGGGCACTATTGAAGTTGAGCTGGAATACCTTACCAGGCCAGCCCTCACATCGAAAAACCCGGCCGAAATTGCCCTTCATATCAGCAATCCTCAGCCGGAAGCCCTGGAAATCACATCTGAGTTTTCCCTGCCTGAAGCCTGGACACTGGTATCCGAAGAGACAGAAAATTTTATTTTGCCCGCCCGGGAGACCATCAGTCGGGAATATATGATAAAAACTGACACCGCAGCTCTTCCGCTTACCGATAGGGGCTATATTAAATTTCATATTGAAAAACGGCCGGCTTCTTTGAGTGTTCCCCTGGTTCTGGTGGGCGGTTTTCGCTATCTGGTTTCACCGGTGTATCAGGACCTGAGTCTGGACCAGTCCTCGGAGATAGAACAGGGAATTTTCCCCCGGTGTCCCGAAAAATGGGATCAAGTCTGGAGAACCACCAATGACCTGCAGGCTGAAGAGCTATTTAACGGCCGGAAGGGGGTTGTTTATTTGCTTCATTTTATAAAATCACCGGAGGAAAAAAAGGTGCTGCTGGGTGTTCCCAACAATAATTACATGAAATTCTGGGTTAATGGAAGGCTGGAAAAAGAAACCGAAAAAAGAGTTCCCCTGGCTCCCAATGAAGGTGGGGATGGGGCCAACTACAGGGAGGTGAAGCTCAAAGCAGGTCTGAATCAGGTTTTAATAAAGCTGAAAAAAAGAGAAAAACCACTGCAGGCTCATCTGGTTATCTCGGGAATAGATGAAAAACACCCCATCAACAATGGCCGGGCTCTGACGGATATCAAAAGGACGGAGCTGCCCTGGAAGTTAAGTTAAGCAGATCTTCTGCATTTTTTGGACAGTGCGGCAGGGAAAAACTTTAGAGATTTAATTGATTAAAATTCGATTAAATGATAAAATTTAATACAAATTGTAACCGGGGCTGTTCTGATTACATACTGTTAAAATGCTTTTGATTAGGAGCAGCCGCAAGAAGTGACACCCTATCGGGGTCACCAATTATATTAAGGGGGATTTACATATGGTAGAAGGGACAATTATTGTGTATCTGGTTATTTTACTGGGAATTGGTTACTGGGCTAACAAACGTATTAATGTTATGGAAGATTTTCTTCTGGCAGGCAGGAATCTGGGATTGCTGTTAACCGCCGGGGCTCTGGCCGCAACCCACTTTGGCGGGGGTATGGTTATGGGTGGTGGTGAATATGGTTTTATTCATGGATTATCCGGAGCCTGGTATGGTATCTCCTGTGGTCTGGGTTTGATTCTGCTGGGTTTTCTGACGGCGAGCAAATTCAGGAAATTATCCTTTTATACTGTTCCTGATTATTTGGAACACAGATATGGGAAAAAGAGCTTACGAATTCTGGGTGCCCTGTTATCCTTGATTGCGATTATAGGGATAATTGCCGCTCAGGTGCTGGCGGCAAGGGGTGCTCTGGCAATTCTGGGATTTACCGGAAACACGGGGGCTATTATCGCGACCATCATTTTTATAGTTTACACTATTCTGGGGGGACTGTGGGCTGCCTCTCTTACTGATTTCCTTCAGGTTATTATAGCCGGGGTGGGGGTTGTTTTAGCTTCAGCTCTGGTTCTGGGTGAATCTGGTGGATTTTCAGGGATGAGAGAGATGATTGAAACCTCCCGGGGAGCTGTGGAGACTGGTTATTTTAGTTTGCTGGGTATGGGCGGCAGGTCAATTCTCTGGCTTTTACTGCCGACAGTGATGTATACTTTAATCGGTCAGGATTTTTATCAGAGATTATTTGCGGCTAAAAATGATATAACGGCCAAAAAAGCTTCTTTCACCGGGGGGATTTTTCTTATTATAATCAGTGTTTTTCCCTCAATTGCCGGGATGGGGGCCAAAGGCTATTTTCCCGACCTCACTGATGGGGGACAGGCCATACCCCGGATTATTGAAGAGGTCTTTCCGCTGGGTCTGGGGGCCATAGTTCTGGCTGCTTTACTGGCCGCAATTATGTCCACCGCTGATTCATTATTAACGGCCGGAACCTCCCATATAATAAATGATTTGTGGATAAAATTGAAAAGTGGTGAAAATGACTATGAAAAAAAAGAATATTTAAGGATGTCCCGGGTTTTTACCTTGATAATTGGACTGGCTGCCCTGATTATAGCCATTTTGGTACCCCGGATCATTGATGTGTTGATTCATTCCTATACCATGTATATCGGTGGGGTTTTTATACCCGTTATTGGAGGTGTCCTGTGGAAAAAGGCTACTGGAGAAGGAGCTTTAAGTGCCCTGATTGCCGGGGCCCTGATTGCTATTGTCGGTACCGTGTTTGGTATTGAAATTGGCAATGTCCCGGTGGTAGTATATTCTGGTTTAGTTTCCTTAATACTGTTTATTGTGGTTTCACTGGTTACATATGAAAATTAAGATCACTGAGGCAGTGATAATTATCGAATTATTGCAGAGAAAGTCCTGTTGATGTAAGCGGGTTATCGGTGGG
>PWDW01000021.1 GCA_003553225.1 Halanaerobiaceae bacterium | reverse complement strand
GCTGAGGCCGAAAATTCTGCAATCAGTGACAAATCGTCATCCATGACTATAGTTATTTTTTTATCCGTTTCTTCTATAGTACTCCACTGCTCAAATTCCGAACCTTCGTCCGGAATAGCTTCCAGAGTAAGCTCTGTACCGTTTTCATATATCAACTTTTCACCCGGGTTAACCTGCTCACCCTCAACTTCAACTTTCCCCAGGTTATCATTATATTCAATCTGCAGGTTCACCCTGTTCTCAGCATAGGGCATATCCGAAGTACAGCCCCCAAATAATGCTGATCCAGCCAGCAGGATCATTAAAATGGAAATAGTTTTTATTTTTACCAAGAGCAATTCCCCCAATCTAGCAGGATATAATTAAAAGTTCGCATTGAGATAGGCCCCTGCTTCCAGGCCGCTGAAATTCAGATCACCTTCACTGTGGGGCCGGGCATATCGGTAGAATACTCTGCCCCCCAGATTAATATTTTGATATACAGGATATCCCCCTTTAAGGCCCAGCTTAAAGCCCGGACCGATAAAAATTTCATCCTTCACACCCTGATCCACCTCTCTATCCATCAGATGAGCCCTGTATAGACCGGCACCCCCGGCAAGACTGAACGTTTCGGGCAGGCCTTCATCTATTCCGTCCAGCTGATAGGAACCGGTAACCAGCAGGCCCAAATTGGAAAGAGATAGATCAAGCTCACTGTACTGCACCTGCATATACTCAATTTCTGCTCCCGCTTTCCAGTTCTGGATACCTGCTTCGGACAGATCATATTCAGCTCCACCATAAAAAGAAAAGCCTCTGTTTATCTCTTCATCTACATCATAATCCTCTCTATTGATTCGTTGGAATTCCGATAGGCAGTATGTATTGTAGCTGACTCCCAGATAGGAATTAACTTCTTCTATATCCTCAGCCTGGACTCCCAGGGCAGTAAACATGATAAGTAAAGAACAAAAAATAAATCCGAAAATCATCAGCACCATTTTCTTCCGCAATGTTTTGCCCCCTTTCTTTAACCCCGCTAAACATCCATTAAAATCAACAACTAACTATCAATATCCTGATCCTGTATTCAAAATTAATACCTTATGTAGAAAAATTCTCTTTCTGCTGAGCAGCATAATCTCTGCTGGTATAACCCTTATCACCATTCCAGCTTCTTAATTCAACTTCGGATATCTGCTCCTGCTGCAGGGTCTCTTCCAGCAGCACAATCAGTTCTCTCAGGCTGCGGAAAAACACGGTCTCCCCCTCCCTCCCGCTCTGCAGCCGGGTAATCTCACCCTGAAAGCTGGTATTCTGCTGCTTTTGGATGGAAATTATAAATTTTGATTTGTTCTCCGGCCGTTGTTTTTTCTCATTCATAAACTTCAGCTCCCGAGAAGTAAATATTATTCTGTTTATTTTCTGTTCATTTTAATTATACAAACTTTTCTATAAATAATGAATGATTATAACATTATGCCGATGATTCTGAAATGATGCATAAAAAAAGCTCACCACTGCTGGTGAGCTTTAAATAATCATTATCCTGTTTTTAAACTTTGATCTTTTATATTTTACAGATTCTGCTGTTAAATTCCAGCCCTTCCGGTGGGCTGTACAGTGCAGAATAGGATTTTTTCAGGCGGGCCAGCACCTTTTTGGTGCCCTTCTCATTGATATCAACCAGAAGCACAATAATATGGAGGTCACTCCAGTGACAGGCTATATCTCCGGCCCTCAGCTGTCCCTGGAGGTGTGTAAAAAATGTTTCTCCGAGTTTTTCCTTCTTTTTTTCTCCCTGCAAACCAGTAAGCTGAATATGCAGTATATAACGGGGGGGATCTCCCTCTGAATACGCCTTTTCTCCAGTTCATACAGCTGGGAAAACAAAGCAGGTTCACAGACAAAAGCACCTTCTGTGCCCCCCATCTTCTGCAGCTCTTTTAGAAAAGGAACCGGGTCCTCATCAAAACTTGATTTCAGACTGTGGCCCAACTTTTCCAGGCGGGGCGGTAATTTAAGGTCATTATGTTCAAACATATTCACCGCTTCTTCATATTTCTGGCGGGCCATCCCGGTCCTCCCGGCTTTAAGCAGAGTCTCAATCTCTCCCATCATCAGCCGCTCATCAAACCGAACCAGCTGCTGAATCCGGCTGTAAAATTGCCAGAGCTGCTCAAAGTCTCCCATTTCAGAGAGCAGGCTGTCTACCGCCAGCAGGGTGGAAACCAGCAGATCACGGTAATAATTGCGGGTGCTCCACACCCATTCTACCAGCCGGGCATCCTCCAGATAATCACCTTCATAAAGATCCAGGGCCCGGCTGAATTTCTCAACCAACTGTTCAGGCTCCTCATCTTTTTGCACCATATTACATAATTTCTCAAATTCCTCTGCATCAAGCCAGTATTCTTGTTGACCGTTCAAAGTATAGGCACTGCCGGTTGTTTTTATAAAATGGTCAGAATCATCCCGGGCCCCATTTTCCAGCCTCTGGCGGATCCGGTAAACAAGTGCTGAAAGCGCACCTTCGGGGTCACTGTTGTTGTTTAAATCCAGCTCCATAATTAATTCTTCCCGGGCTACATTTTTATCCCGATAGGTAATTAAATACTGCAAAAGCTGCCAGCACTTGCTGTTTTTTTTCACTCCCTGAGTAATAACTTCATCTCCATTATGTATTTCAAAACTGCCCAGGGTATAAATATCTATTGTGGAAGACAAAGAAATACCCCCTTTTTTTCATATTTCCCCCCGGTCTCATCTTTTTATAACCCATCAGCTTAAAGTAATATTTTTAAATATTTTCTGATATTTTCAAAATAATAATCATATTTCATAAAAACTGTAACATTTTATTTTCAAAGATAACTGTGAATTGATATGTACTGGTTTAATAATACCACAAAACAAATTAGATATAAACAGTAATTGTGATTTTTTTATTTAATGTGTTAAAATAATAGAAAAAATTCATTGCAGGAAAAACGGCATT
>PWDW01000072.1 GCA_003553225.1 Halanaerobiaceae bacterium | reverse complement strand
CCGACATTAATTGAAACAACTGTCCAGATGTTAAGTTATATACCGGCTATCATATTATTCAGTTTTTTTATAGCTGTTTTATTGAATCAAAAATTCAGAGGCCGGATTTTGGCTCGTATTATCTTCTTTTTACCGGTAATTCTGGCTTCTGGAATCATATATCAAATGGAAGAAGCCAATGAAATGCACCAGGCTTATGTGACAGATGCGGGATTCATGATCGGGGGCGATTTTCTGGCAACTTTGCTGGATGAGATGTTTCTTCCCGAACAATATATTGATTATATTTTAGAGATAGTGGCTGTGGTCCCTGATATTATCAGTGCCTCTGCAATTCCGATTTTAATATTTTTAGCCGGACTACAATCCATACCCCGGGAATTATACGAGGTTGCTGAGGTAGAAGGAAGCACGGGCTGGGAAAAATTCTGGTTAATTACTTTTCCTCTGCTAAGCCCTCTATTTTTAACCAATATTATATATATAATTGTAGATTCCTTAACATCACTGAAAAACCCCATGGTTATTTATATGCAGGATTATGCCTGGGGTGGGGGAACTTATGGTGAAAGTGTTGCTATGTCTATGATTTATTTTTTGGTTGTTATTTTAATATTACTGATTGCGGTAGGACTTGTATCAAGATATGTTTTTTATATGGAATAGTATATTTGCTTTTTAAAAAATAGCAGAAAGAGGGCTTAATTCGGTAGAAAGGATTGGTGATTTTAGCTTGAATATTGCAAAGGTATTTAATAAAAACACATTGGGTAATTTTACCTGGAAAATTGTTAGAGGGATCCTGATTATTGGTCTTTCTTTTCTTATTCTTTATCCCTTTTTGATTAAAATATCGGGCTCGATAATGGCCTATCAGGATATTTATGATGCAGCTGTAAATTGGATTCCCAGGAATTTTACTCTTGATCATTATAGAGTGGCCTGGGATTCTATGAAGTTTCCCTCGGCTTTAATAAATTCGTTGACTTTAACAGTTTTGGTTACCTTTCTACAGGTGATCTCGTGTACAGTAATCGGTTATGGCTTTGGACGATTTGATTTTAAGGGTAAAAATCTTTTATTTATTCTGGTGTTACTAACATTAATTGTCCCCCCACAATTGATTATGATACCTATGTATCTCAACTTTCGTTTTTTTGAATTATTTGGCATTTTTGGTGAGGGGGGTATTAACTTAATTGGAACTTACTGGCCTTTTGTTTTAACCGGGCTCACAGGGATGGGATTAAAAAATGGATTATACATTTATATAATGAGGCAATTTTTCAAGGGGATGCCTGATACTCTTGAGGAAGCAGCTTATGTTGATGGAGCCGGATCTTTGAGAACTTTTTTACAGATAATGCTGCCCGGTGCCCTGCCAGCAATAGTAATAATTTTTATATTTTCCTTTGTCTGGCAGTGGAATGATGTGTTTTATTTAAATCTATATATTAGAAATGTAAGTGGCTATTTGTCACATGAACTTCAGAATTTTGCTTTTAGATATTTACAGGATTCGGGTTATGCATATTCCTGGAGTATTATTACTTTACTGGAAAATGCAGGTATGATTTTATTTATGTCTCCTCTCATTTTAATGTTTGCTTTTATGCAGCGTTATTTTATTGAAAGTGTAGAACGGACAGGTATTGTAGGATAAAACCATTTTTGATTTTTACCTGGCATTTTTTGATAGTTTTTAAAGTATATAAAATAGCAGAGGAGGAATTCAATTGGAAACAAAGATAAACAACAACAAAATAATTAAAGATGATAGAAATAAAAAAGTTGAGGCCCATGGGGGAGGATTTATAAAAAAAGATGATTATTTTTACTGGTTTGGTGAAAACAGGTTGGGCATAAAAAAGGTTACCTGTTACCGTTCCCGGGATTTAAAAAACTGGGAATATAGGAATGATGTTTTAACATTAACTTCACCTACTGAAAAACATTACATTGATACGGATCTGGATCTAAATCCATTTGATGATGCTGATAAGAAGTTTGATTGTGGGGCAACTATTGAACGGCCCAAAGTGTTATATAATGAAAAAACCAGGAAATATGTAATGTGGATGCATTATGAAAATGGCCGGGATTATAGCTGTGCTAGGGCTGCTGTTGCTGTCAGTGATACTGTAGATGGAG
Source organism: Halanaerobiaceae bacterium (assembly GCA_003553225.1). Classification (GTDB taxonomy): domain Bacteria; phylum Bacillota; class Halanaerobiia; order Halanaerobiales; family Halarsenatibacteraceae; genus T1SED10-99. The sequence goes on along the minus strand of PWDW01000072.1, from coordinate 829 downwards.
ATTACACTTATCTGGGCAGTTTTCGGCCCCAGAATTATATGTCTCGGGATTGTACATTATTTAAAGATGAAGATGGAACGGCTTATTTTATTTCCGCTGCCAGAAATAATGCCGACCTCCACATTTATAAATTAACTGATGATTATTTAAATATAGAGGATACTGTAAACAAAATATGGATAAATAAATATCGGGAGGCTCCAGCTTTAATTAAAAGAGGACAGTATTATATTTTAGTAACATCGGGCTGTACTGGCTGGACACCCAACCAGGGGAAATATGGTTATACAGCTGATCTGGAAGGAGACTGGTCTGAACTTTTTGATTTAGGGGATGAAACAACTTATGATACACAACCCACTTACATAATTGAAATAGAAGGAGCAAATACTGGATATCTTTATGTCGGTGACCGCTGGGATGGGGAGGAATATCATAATTCAGAATATAAATTCCTGCCTTTAGAGGTAAGTGTTGACAAAGAAAATGTTTCTGTAAAATTGATGTGGACAGAAAAGGTTAATATAGATTTTGAAGCGGGAAAAATTTATTGAATTAATGATAATTTCAGAAATACAGTATAAATACAATATATTTTTTAAACTATATAATAAAAGATGGAGCGGTATTTTTTTAATTAACTCTTGACAGCAGATATTTATTGTTATATTATAATTCAAAGTCTAGTAATCCTATAAGAATATGTAGTTAATATTGATTTATAAATTATCACATCACAGCTGGTAGAAAAATTAAAAGAAGGATTTGTACAGGAAATGTAGAAAAAATAGATTATTATGGTATAAAGTATTTTTATTAATGGGCAGTG
>PWDW01000254.1 GCA_003553225.1 Halanaerobiaceae bacterium | reverse complement strand
TCATTGAATCCTTTGCTGATCAGAAAATTTTAGAGCAGTATTCGCAGGATGCTGCTGAGATTGGTCTGTGGGAAGTGGAGAAGCTTTTAATTGAAAAATACTTTCCCAGAGAGGGCAAAATTTTAGATATCGGCTGCGGTGCGGGGCGGACAACCTTTGGTCTGGCTAAACTGGGTTATGAAGATATTATCGGTATTGATATAACCCCGGGCATGATTGAGAAGGCAAAAAATAATACTCGAAAGCTGGGAGAGGACATTTTGTTTGAAGTTGGCGATGCCTGCAATTTAAAATACCGGGATAATTATTTTGCCGGCTGTTTATTTTCCTTTAATGGTATCATGCAAATTCCTGAAAGGGATAAGAGAATAGAAGCCTTTAAGGAGATTCACAGGGTTTTAAGAAAAAATGGGGTATTTATTTTTTCTACCCATGTTCGAGATTCAGATCCAGAGTGGAAAAGTTTCTGGGAGGAAGAGAAGGAGAGATGGGCAAAGGGTGAGCAGGATTCAAGGATATTTGAATACGGAGATCGGATAGTGGAGGAGGATGGCAGGCTGATATTTCTCCATTTTCCCGATCGGGAAGAGGTGGTCAGTTACCTCAAAGCAGCCGGGCTGAAGCTGATTGATGAGGTCTGGCTTTTCGAAGAAGTGGAAGAGTCGGAGGCTGTCAAAGAGAGGGCATCCAAATGCAAAATGTGGGTGGCCAAAAAATGATAATGTAACTCCAGCAAAACGGGCGGGATGGCTTTAAGCAGCAGCCATCCTACCCAAAAGCCTGCTGGCTCAGCACCTTCTTCTTTGTATTTGGAATTAGGCCCAGGGGCTGCCAGTGAATTAGCCCCAGTTTCCATCGTTCTTCCGGCGGGAGATTTTTTGTTTTAGGTAATATTGCGGAAAATGAATATTCAAGATACTAAATATGGAAATCTTAAAGGAATTTTATGATTTTTTCAGAATATTATTAGTTAGAGGTTGTTTAATAGGATTTTTTAGTGATTATACTTTTTAGTAAAGCTTGGTTGTAGTCAAGGAATTTACACGGTTTCATAGACTTGACTTAATAGTGCTATAAATAAGTCCTTAAAACCTTATGAAGTTTATAAAATCAAAAGATGAGTTTTTGTTAAACTTTAAATATGAAGGCGAAATTAAGTCTGCTAAAACTAAGGAGAAAAAGAAAACATAAAAATTTTATAGAAAATGGCAAATAAAAAGGACAATAATAGATTAAAAGGATAAAAAATTCTAATAGGAGAGTATATATATGCCGGGATTGTTTAATAAAAAGATTCTTGAGCAGAGGATAAAAAATTATGAGATAGGGGATCTTCAGGGGAAGCTGGATAAGATCAGTGGCTGGAAGGATAATTTGAGCAGGATTAAGGGCTTGAATGAGGTGGAGCTGCAGAGTGCTTTTATCCGGGCAATTTTTGAGGATGTGCTGGGTTATGAAAATGCACCGCAGAAGGACAGCTGGACTTTGAATATTGAACCTACTACTGATGTTGATGCTAAAAATCCTGATGCTACGATTGGCTTTTATGAATGGGATGAGAGCGATGAGGTTAAGGAGAGCCATAGGGCAGTTATTGAGCTTAAAGGTCCGCAGATTTCATTGGAAAAGGATCAGAAGAGAGAGAAGACCACCTATAAGTCTCCCGTGGATCAAGCATTTAATTATACCAACAAGCTGGATCGCTGCAGATGGGTAATAGTCTCAAATTTTACGGAGATAAGATTGTATCAGGTTGGGAGGAGTAAGGAGTATTACGAAACATTTTATTTAAGTGAACTGGATAATATGGAGGAGTTTAAAGAGTTTCATTATATATTGCGCAGGGAGCATTTAATATCTAAAAAGGAAAAGAGTATAACCTTTAAGCTGACAGAAAAAACCCAGAAACGGCATGAAGATATTTCTGTGGAGTTTTATAATCTCTATAAGGATGCCAGAGTGGATTTGTTTGAGCATTTAAAGGATAATAATGAGAATGAAGACCCGGAGATATTGCTGGAGAAGGCGCAGAAGTTTCTGGACAGGATCATATTTATCTGTTTCTGTGAGGATAAAGGGCTTCTGCCCAATGATTTGCTGCATGAGGCTATCAAGAAGGGCAAGGAATCTTATGTTCCTGTCTGGGAGCAGATCAAGGGGGTTTTTAAGGCTGTTGATAAGGGTAGTGAAAGCCATAATATCAATGCCTATGATGGGGGCTTGTTTGCTGCTGATGAGAAATTGGATAGTTTAACAATTCAGGATGATTATTTTGAGGTTATCTATAAAATATCTGATTATGATTTTGACAGCGATATGGATGTTAATATTCTTGGCCATATCTTTGAGCAGTCGATTACTGATATAGAGAAGCTGAAGTCGGACATCAAAGAAGATGAATTTGACAAAAATGAATCCAAGAGGAAGAAGGACGGGATTTATTATACGCCCAGATATATTACCAGTTACATAGTTGAAAGTGCTGTGGGAGGTTATCTTGAGGATATTAAAGAGGAGCTGGGTTATTATGAGCTGCCTGATATTGAGGAGGCTGGCAGCGAGTCCTGGAAAACCAGATATACCAACCAGCATCTTGATTTTTACCGGGAATATGAGGAAAAACTTAAAGAGATAAAAATTTTGGATCCAGCCTGCGGCAGTGGGGCTTTTTTGAATCAGGCCTTTGATTATCTTCTTGATGAACATCAGTGGCTGAATAAACAGCGGGATATTCTGCAGGAAGGGTATATGAGTATTTTTAGTCTTAAGCCTCTGCAGAGGGATATTTTAAAGAATAATCTCTACGGGGTGGATTTGAATGATGAATCTGTGGAGATCACCAAGCTGTCGCTGTGGTTGAAGACTGCTAATAAGGAGAGGCCTCTCACCAATCTGGATGATAATATCAGATGCGGCAATTCCTTGATAGATGATCCCGGGGTAGCAGGAGATAAAGCCTTTGTCTGGGAGGAGGAGTTTCC
>PWDW01000053.1 GCA_003553225.1 Halanaerobiaceae bacterium | reverse complement strand
TTTAATCTTCATCTTCAAACTCCTTTTATAATTATTTTAGCCACTTTAAACTGCAGCTTTGATTCATTTATTTCCGTCCTGATTTAAGCTGAATATACCTGAATATTCGTTTTTAATTTGAATAGGATAGAACCTGGAGAGCTGCTCTATTCTATTTCTTTTTTTTAAACCTCCAGATAAATAATTTTAAAAACAGGAGATTTAACTCAACAGACCTGTTATATGCTTATTTAAGCTTAACAGCCGTCCCATAGGCCAGAATTTCGGCAGCTCCCCCCATAACCTGGGAAGTGGAGAATCTAATATTTATAACAGCATCAGCCCCCAGTTTTTCAGCCTCTGTTACCATCTCATCAAGGGCATCTTCCCGGGTATCACTTATCATTTTGGTATACTCTTTAACCTCGCCCCCCACTATATTGCGGAATACGGCCATAATATCATTGCCGATGTGTCGGGCCCTGATCTTGTTGCCTCTGACCAGGCCCAGATTTTCTGTAATCTCTTTTCCGGCTATCAGCTCGGTATTAGTAATTAACATAATTTAATCATTCCTTTCATTTATACGCTCTTTTATTAGTGCGGCCAGAAGAACTAGAATCCCCGTGATTATTCCCACCAGCGGTACTTTAACAATTAATCCAATTTCCTCACTTAGTAATATTTCTCTGTATAATGTAAAAATTCCTACTCCTGCAATAAATAACAGGCTTAAAACTAAAATATAATATCCCATTGATTTCAAATTCATATTGACCTCCCTTCCCATATTCATCAGAATTTCTAAGTAATAATTTATCCAGTTACATAACAGGAAAATTAAAAAAATTTGAAACTGTTCAATTATATCCCGTAAATATCATATACACAAAACAGGTTATTGTCTCAAAACTTGCATTAATCAAATAAATATGATATCTTAAAATAAAACAATAAAACAATCCTGCAGAGAAGGGCAACTTCCTTCGTGAGGGGGAAGGCGCAAAGCCCCGGACCTTATATATTAAATGAGGTCGCGTGGCTACCTAAGAGGATAATTTAGAACCTGTCGCCTTCCATTTCTGGTGTACAGGTTTTTTTATTTTCCTTCTCCAGGAGTACTTAAGGGGGAGAAAAAATGAGAAAAACTATTACTTTTTTACTAATCCTGGTAATGATGGTCGCTTCTATCTCTCTGGCTCTGGCTGAAGTAACAGCTGCTCAAGGTGCTGAAGTAAGTGAAACTACTAATGGTGGATATAAAATTGATACTGGCGCAGATAATTCGGAGGATAACAATTCAAAAACATCAAATGGCATAAGTGCTGCTCACAACAATCCGCTGTATGTGGCCGGAGAGTAATTAACTCAAATCTTTAAAACAGGTCTTTACAGCTACATAATTTATAAAAACCGGGGTTGTTTCTTATAAAAACGAATAACCCCGGTTTTTTGCTGCTAAAATTCCCGTTTGTTTTTTATGTTTCTTGTTCTAATTTTCCATATAATTCTTTTTCAACCTCCAGAAAAGCATCCACCACTTCGGGAGAAAATTGTTTTCCTTTTTCACTTTTCAGTTCTTTTATAGCTTCCTCCCGAGGCAAAGCATTTCTGTAAGGACGGTCTGAAGTCATGGCATCATAGGCATCAACGACCGTCAGGATTTGAGCTTCTTTCATAATTTCCTCCCCCTTTAAGCCCCGGGGATACCCACTGCCATCATAATACTCGTGATGCTGGTGCACAATTTCAGCAATATCCTCGAAAAAATACATATTCAGGTGTTTTGAAATTAATTCTTTACCCCACTCTGGATGGTTTTCCACATTTTCCCATTCCCGGTCATTCAAACTTCCATTTTTTCCTAAAATTTCTGACTCTACATTTACTTTCCCCACATCATGGAGCAGGGCAGCATAATCCAGTTTAAATAAACTTTCATCATCAAGCCCCAGTTTCTGTCCGGTCAGCATGGAAAGTTTTTCCAGACGGCTGGAATGAGCTCTGGTCTGTTTATCTTTTTTTCTTACTTTTTCATTCAATGAAAGCAGCTCCCGGATTTCCTCCTGTTTGGAGGCAAACATCGGGCTTGTTGTAATATATATAAAAGTACACTCTGTTTTTGTTTTAAAATACATCTCATCTGAAGTATTCTGGACTGTTATATAACTGTCAGGACCAAATTCCTTTTCATCTTCATCTCTAACTACTGTACCCGATAATATATAATAATACTCAAAAATATTCTGCTCTCCCTTAAATAATATTACCTTGTCGGCGGTAATTGTCTGGCGTATTATTTCTAAATCACCATGTTTGGCCAGTAAGTATATTTCTGTTGATTTTTTTTCTTCTTTTCTAATGAAATCATTTTTTTCTCCCACTATGATGGGTGAATTGACCTCAGGATGATTATCCGATACCTCCTGACCACACACAACACCTGTGCCCTGTTCTTTGGCCTGATATAAATTGCGGTCAGCAACTTCCAGCAGTTTTTCTTTAGTGGTTCCATTATCCGGGCAGACAGCAATACCTCCACTTACCTCAACTGATAATAACTTATCATTAATTTTAAAAGTATGCTGACAGAGTTCGGATATAATGCGGCTGGCAGCCTGTTGAGCTTTTTTTGTTTCAACATCAGGAGACAGCAGTATAAATTCATCTCCACCATACCTGATTAAAGAATCCTGACTGCGGGTGGTTTTTTCTAAAAAATCAGCTATCTTCTGCAGAAGTTTATCACCCGTGGTATGGCCATATTTATCATTAAATTTTTTGAAATTATTCAAATCAAAGAATATAACCGCAAATTTTTTGCCCTGTCTATCATACAGAGCAGTAAGCTCCTTTATTCTTTCATCAAAATAACGCATATTTTTGAGGCCGGTTAAACTGTCTATCAGACTCTGTTCATGAAGTTCTTCTTCTTTTTTATTGTAAAAATGTTTTTGTAAGTAAAAAAACAGGATATTGACACCGGTATATAAAAAAACAGCAGTT
>PWDW01000103.1 GCA_003553225.1 Halanaerobiaceae bacterium | reverse complement strand
ACCAAACTCTGGCTCTTCCATCATAACATCCAACTCGAAAGGGAGCATGAGAACGTCAAGATAGGTAAACAGATCCACGAAGACCGCTACCCACGTGTGAGGAAAGAAGTGAACATCCGTAACAAGATGAAACTAGATTTTGTAGAAAAAGGAGACCAACTCTACATTCACGAGGTTAAAAAGAGCAACAAGATGGAAGAATCACACCTGTTCCAGATGTACTTCTATATGGATTATCTTAAAGAACACGGTGTTGACGTAAAAGGAGAACTTCATTACCCTTTAATCAACAAGAAAAAACAAGTAGAGTTCGGTGAAGATGAAAAGAAGGAACTCGATAATGTAAAGGATGAGATCAAAAACATTGTTTCTGGTGATATGCCGAAACCTGAGAGAAAAAATATCTGTAAAAAATGTGCTTACTACGAATTTTGTTTTGGTGATGTTGAATGAAAAATGATTATTATATTACCCAGGATGGAGAGTTGAAAAGAAAAGAGAACACAATCTACTTTACGAATGAAAACACCCGAAGAGCTATCCCAGTGAACAACATCTATTCGATCTATGCTTATGGTTCTTTGAGTTTAACATCCGGTGCGATATTGTTTCTCGGAAAAAAAGGGATACCTGTTCATTTTTTTGATTACTATGGATGGTATAAGAGTACACTTTACCCAAGAGAAACCTTGATATCTGGTGATATGGTCGTTAAACAATCGTCATATTACCTGGATAACGAACGAAGGATCGAGTTGGCGAAGAAGTTCGTTGAGGGAGCAACTAAAAACATATTGAGGAACCTCAGGTATTATGCAAAGAATGAACCAGATCTCGATGAATGGATCACAGAGATAGAGGGATTACTCGGTGAATTACCTGATAAAAAAGATATCCCATCGATAATGAGGATCGAAGGTAAAACAAGAGAAACATACTATAAATCTATCGATGAAATGATGCCAGAGGAGTACCAGATATTGAAAAGGGAACGACGACCTCCACCGAATAAGATGAATACGCTTATCAGTTTTGGCAATTCTAAAATGTATACGACCGTATTATCAGAGATCTATAACACACAGCTGCATCCAGCAATATCTTTCCTTCACGAACCTTTTGAAAGAAGATTTTCATTGTCTTTGGATGTTAGTGAGATCTTTAAACCAATTTTAGTTGACCGAGTGATATTCAAACTGGTCAACAAAAACATGTTAAAAGATAAGCATTTTGAGGGAGAGCTAGGAGACATGCTGTTATCAGATTCTGGTAGAAAGTTGTTCCTTAAAGAATACAATAAAAGGCTTGACAGGACTATCAAGCATAAAGGTCTGGGTAGGAAAGTATCATATAAAAGATTGATCCGATTAGAATTATATAAACTGGCCAAACATTTCTTGGGTACTAGGGAATACGAACCATTAGTGATGTGGTGGTGAACTTAAATGTATGTGATTGTCGTATATGACGTGAACGTTGCAAGAGTGAACCGAGTAAGGAAATTTCTAAAAACATATTTGGAATGGGTACAAAATAGTGTTTTAGAAGGAAGTTTGACAAAAGCTGAGTTGAGGAAAGTAAAATCCAAATTAAAAGATATGACAGATCCTGAAGAAGATCATATCTTGATTTATAAAGTTAGTACGGAAAAGTATCTCAAAAAAGATGAGATCGGTGAAGCAAAGGGAGATACAAGTACAATAATTTAAGGAATCTTCGTGCTTCTTTATAAAGGAACTACGGAAAGAAGGAAACACGAAAAACAAACCTAAAATTAGGAAAATTTTATTACTTTAGTTAACCTATCTATTTCTAGAAAAAAATTGCCCTATGGAGGATGGTAAAAAAAGGTTAGAAAACAGGGGAAATAACCTACTCATACGCCCGATTTTCAGCTTGGTTAAAATAAGACCTTTGAGGGATTGAAATGATTACTCCTACTATATGGACTTACCTGCCGATGGGGTTAAAATAAGACCTTTGAGGGATTGAAATTCTAAACGATAGCTATTTTTGAAAACAGGCAAATATGGTTAAAATAAGACCTTTGAGGGATTGAAATACTGGTGCTGTTGCATCTTATTATCTGATGACTAGAGTTAAAATAAGACCTTTGAGGGATTGAAATCTCTATTCTATCAGCGTTATGGCGGCGTATAGTCTGGTTAAAATAAGACCTTTGAGGGATTGAAATTCGCACCGGTGTGTGGAGGAGATTAGAGAAACAAGTGTTAAAATAAGACCTTTGAGGGATTGAAATAAAGATAGAGTTAAAATGCATATGAATACATTAAAAGTTAAAATAAGACCTTTGAGGGATTGAAATTACTCTTCTTCCCAGTCTTAATATTTTTCAGGTTCAGTTAAAATAAGACCTTTGAGGGATTGAAATATCTCTGGCATATCCTCATAGCTAATCCATTTTTTTGTTAAAATAAGACCTTTGAGGGATTGAAATCTATAGAAGGAATTAAGGTGTTAAAATGAGTAGATAGTTAAAATAAGACCTTTGAGGGATTGAAATCGTTCAAGTTCCGGCGTCGGTACGGGTGCCGACCCAGTTAAAATAAGACCTTTGAGGGATTGAAATTTCCGTTCAAACACTAAGAGTACCGTACCTCCATGTGTTAAAATAAGACCTTTGAGGGATTGAAATTTGGCTTTGTTCACGAAGGGGTGTATAAGCCGCAATGTTAAAATAAGACCTTTGAGGGATTGAAATTGTGTTAACGATGAACACGTCGCCTTCGTCGCCGGTGTTAAAATAAGACCTTTGAGGGATTGAAATTTATGAAAACCACGGATTCGGTGTTTGCACCGATTACGGTTAAAATAAGACCTTTGAGGGATTGAAATCGTCTTCGACGACGAAGTATTCACACGAACCAAGGCGTTAAAATAAGACCTTTGAGGGATTGAAATAAACTCGCACTTGGCGAGAGGAAGAGGTCGGCTCAAGTTAAAATAAGACCTTTGAGGGATTGAAATTGCTTTATCCTGAAAAGTATCTTCAGAAAAAACATGGTTAAAATAAGACCTTTGAGGGATTGAAATCTCAAAAAGTCCGTAACCTTAAAATCGAATATATTGGGTTAAAATAAGACCTTTGAGGGATTGAAATACAAGGGTAGATAAAAATCCTTATAAAAATATAGAAGTTAAAATAAGACCTTTGAGGGATTGAAATAATTGATCAAGATCAGCCTGTTCGCCTGGCATCCTCGTTAAAATAAGACCTTTGAGGGATTGAAATCTCCCTGACATACCATTCATCGATTTCAGGGTCATGGTTAAAATAAGACCTTTGAGGGATTGAAATTTAAACATCTGCCGTATGTGTCTTATAGGCACAAATGTTAAAATAAGACCTTTGAGGGATTGAAATTTTGTTGTTTATTATCTCTATATCTTTCTTTCTTAGGTTAAAATAAGACCTTTGAGGGATTGAAATTACATTTACGGTTGAATATACTCATGAAATAGAAGAGTTAAAATAAGACCTTTGAGGGATTGAAATTTTAAAATTAAAATTGCGTGTGGAGGATTTGAACCTGTTAAAATAAGACCTTTGAGGGATTGAAATCTGGATGTTTGTATGTTCAAGCAGATTCAACATGGGGTTAAAATAAGACCTTTGAGGGATTGAAATAATACAAGTATAAAGGTGGAAAGCCACGTTGTTTATGTTAAAATAAGACCTTTGAGGGATTGAAATCGTGAATCATACTTCCAGTATGTAATTTAGAATTATCGTTAAAATAAGACCTTTGAGGGATTGAAATTTTTATACACCTCTTGATAACTTGTTACAGGATTCGGTTAAAATAAGACCTTTGAGGGATTGAAATTTTTCTTAACCTTAATAATGTTATTTTGGATTCTTTGTTAAAATAAGACCTTTGAGGGATTGAAATAAGATAATGCTTACAACATCGATGAACTCAAATATTGTTAAAATAAGACCTTTGAGGGATTGAAATAATGGTAATCATTATATAAAGAAACCTGAAGGGATTGTTAAAATAAGACCTTTGAGGGATTGAAATGAATCTCGTATAGAACCAGATAAAAGGGTTTTTGGAGTTAAAATAAGACCTTTGAGGGATTGAAATATTAGTCCTATCTCCTATTGGATCAAAATTACTTATGTTAAAATAAGACCTTTGAGGGATTGAAATAAGGAGAGGGTCTAGATTCTCGAGATAAATATACGGGTTAAAATAAGACCTTTGAGGGATTGAAATAATTACAGCATTATCATAATCTTTATCAATTTTCTTAGTTAAAATAAGACCTTTGAGGGATTGAAATCTCGACTCTAGGATCTCCCTCGTATTTCTTAGTTCTGTTAAAATAAGACCTTTGAGGGATTGAAATTGAGCAACCTCTGTTCATATTATCGTAACCAATATTGTTAAAATAAGACCTTTGAGGGATTGAAATTACATATGCAAAGCTTTGACTTCATCAATATATATATCGTTAAAATAAGACCTTTGAGGGATTGAAATGTATTTCATTGATTAATCCTTTATAAATGTAGTATTAGTTAAAATAAGACCTTTGAGGGATTGAAATTCAAAAAGAACAGTTATATCTTTATCATGTATATTAGTTAAAATAAGACCTTTGAGGGATTGAAATTATCTTAGTTCAATTAATGAAGTAAGAGATAAAAATGTTAAAATAAGACCTTTGAGGGATTGAAATCAAGATATATCTGGGTGGTTTACTGACGTCATGGCCGTTAAAATAAGACCTTTGAGGGATTGAAATGAGGAATCACCTCTCAATAAGCGTGTTAATTCAAGGGTTAAAATAAGACCTTTGAGGGATTGAAATTAAACTCTGTAGCTACATCATTCCATTTATTGCCCCGTTAAAATAAGACCTTTGAGGGATTGAAATGACCAATCGCTAGTGTCGGTACGCTGTGTGATCAATTGTTAAAATAAGACCTTTGAGGGATTGAAATTAAATGTATGGTTCTCTGATATAACTTCGGGTAGTGTGTTAAAATAAGACCTTTGAGGGATTGAAATCTCGATGTCTAGGTACTGCACTATCTCCTGTAACATGTTAAAATAAGACCTTTGAGGGATTGAAATCTCGTTCTTTGATATTTTGCTACATCTGGATTACAATGTTAAAATAAGACCTTTGAGGGATTGAAATAATGGACAGAAAGTAGTGAAGATGATATATGCGTTCGTTAAAATAAGACCTTTGAGGGATTGAAATTAGTTTGTCTCCCATCTCTTTCAATTCAGGATGTCTGTTAAAATAAGACCTTTGAGGGATTGAAATGTTTACCAACAAACTTGGTGAGTGCTTCGGTGGTGAGTTAAAATAAGACCTTTGAGGGATTGAAATTTCATTCCAACTCATTATGAAGTGGGAATTGAGCTAGTTAAAATAAGACCTTTGAGGGATTGAAATTATGTGAGAGTATTCAGTAAGGATTAGAAAAATGTGGTTAAAATAAGACCTTTGAGGGATTGAAATAAAAATGACTAGGGACTACAAAAAGAAAGCTATAACGTTAAAATAAGACCTTTGAGGGATTGAAATCTGGAAGAGTTAGATTCTAACGAACCAAAAGAGCGTGTTAAAATAAGACCTTTGAGGGATTGAAATAGAAATGACTATCGTAGTTGGAAGTATGTATATGATGTTAAAATAAGACCTTTGAGGGATTGAAATTGTGTTTCACCTTCATTTCTAAATTATCCTTTAACTGTTAAAATAAGACCTTTGAGGGATTGAAATATTATTATTTATTACAATATTTTTATTTCTATTGCTATCGTTAAAATAAGACCTTTGAGGGATTGAAATATAACTTCATCTAGAAGTATCATAGGTTTATCTCTAGTTAAAATAAGACCTTTGAGGGATTGAAATATGTGTGATTGACACCTAGGGTCATGCCTCTAAAGGGTTAAAATAAGACCTTTGAGGGATTGAAATCTGGTCTCATAAATATATTGTGTAACCTCAACACAAGTTAAAATAAGACCTTTGAGGGATTGAAATGCATAATAGATTCGCAGGTGGTAGTGGTACGAGGGGGTTAAAATAAGACCTTTGAGGGATTGAAATACTTGCTACTATGATCGACATGAGTGTGGAAGACGTGTTAAAATAAGACCTTTGAGGGATTGAAATACGGAACCAATAAACGGCGTTTATCTGGAAGTTCATGTTAAAATAAGACCTTTGAGGGATTGAAATCCCCTCCCCTATAGGTACATAAAAATAAAGAAAAAGGTTAAAATAAGACCTTTGAGGGATTGAAATTCTTCTATGCCCAATAGTTTAACGTTCATAAGTTCGGTTAAAATAAGACCTTTGAGGGATTGAAATTAGAATATTTGTTTCTCTTCAGCGTATCTCATAGATTGTTAAAATAAGACCTTTGAGGGATTGAAATCGTTGTAACACGGTTCGATGTCAATGTCGAATTCGTGTTAAAATAAGACCTTTGAGGGATTGAAATTTCAAGCACTCCTAACGCTTCTAGGAAGTTCCAGACTGTTAAAATAAGACCTTTGAGGGATTGAAATACTATCCCGATTATCCAAATGCTTACGAACAGACCGAGTTAAAATAAGACCTTTGAGGGATTGAAATAGGTGTCAATCACACATTAGAGGATATGATAGCAAATGTTAAAATAAGACCTTTGAGGGATTGAAATAATCCATGTACCTTGAATAATCATCGAGTTCGTCGGCGTTAAAATAAGACCTTTGAGGGATTGAAATGAGGATGAGGAACACGATAATATTGATGGTGAAAAGAGTTAAAATAAGACCTTTGAGGGATTGAAATTGGATTAATAATGGCTACAACTGTAAACATACGGATAGTTAAAATAAGACCTTTGAGGGATTGAAATAAAGAGCGTAAATCTATGAGAGAGATCGCAGAAGAATGTTAAAATAAGACCTTTGAGGGATTGAAATATATGACACACTAAAGTTATCAAAAATGGTTACTTCGTTAAAATAAGACCTTTGAGGGATTGAAATAGTAAAAATCGTGAAAATACCCTCCAGGCTCGTAATGGGTTAAAATAAGACCTTTGAGGGATTGAAATGATTGGGGGATATCAGCGGTTAATTGTCCCGACTATGGTTAAAATAAGACCTTTGAGGGATTGAAATCTTTCAACAGGCTGTCTATCACACTCATGAGATTCTCGTTAAAATAAGACCTTTGAGGGATTGAAATTTTCATCCTGGATGTTCCACTCGTAAGCACCTTCAATGTTAAAATAAGACCTTTGAGGGATTGAAATAGGTTCTGAACCCGTTTCCGTGTCCTCCACATTGTAAGTGTTAAAATAAGACCTTTGAGGGATTGAAATAGCGTATCTATTGTGCTCATGGGATCACCGTATCGGTGTTAAAATAAGACCTTTGAGGGATTGAAATGAGATTAGTCTAGTAATTGTAGAACCAGTTGAATTAGTTAAAATAAGACCTTTGAGGGATTGAAATGATGTTGGATGAAAGATGATTTAGATCTGTAAATACAGTTAAAATAAGACCTTTGAGGGATTGAAATGACCTTCTACAATTGGTGAAGATTGTGTTTATGATGGTTAAAATAAGACCTTTGAGGGATTGAAATAGGTTTCAGCACTATCTTTGATGAATGGGGTCCTTCGTTAAAATAAGACCTTTGAGGGATTGAAATGAAAATATGGAAATACCGTACTTGGGCACGAAAAAAGTTAAAATAAGACCTTTGAGGGATTGAAATTATAGGTGATGTAGTATTGCAATTAGCTGTATCACAGGTTAAAATAAGACCTTTGAGGGATTGAAATAAAGTAAAGGAACCGGTGAGGTAAAATTAATATTAAAGTTAAAATAAGACCTTTGAGGGATTGAAATGACAGCCGAAATGGGATAGTAAGAAGAAGATCAATAGTTAAAATAAGACCTTTGAGGGATTGAAATTGATTTTACTTATTACTAACATGACTATCATTATAATGTTAAAATAAGACCTTTGAGGGATTGAAATAAACTGATAAGCGATATTAACTGCAATATTTTAATCAGTTAAAATAAGACCTTTGAGGGATTGAAATTTCGATTTGTATAAGAGAGTGATTATACAAAATCAAGTTAAAATAAGACCTTTGAGGGATTGAAATTCTAGTTCAATTTCATACGCCACAAATTTGGACAAAGTTAAAATAAGACCTTTGAGGGATTGAAATACAGCTATAAGGTGAGGTGATAAAGTGGCACTTACTGTTAAAATAAGACCTTTGAGGGATTGAAATGATTCTGTTCTACCATATATATTCAAATTTACTATAGTTAAAATAAGACCTTTGAGGGATTGAAATCATTCACATTCAATTTTTTACTTCTACCTTTTATAAGTTAAAATAAGACCTTTGAGGGATTGAAATGTGATATGGTTTATTCTGTTGATATTAGTTGTTAGGGTTAAAATAAGACCTTTGAGGGATTGAAATTCGTTTTCATCTTTGTATTCTTTTTCCAATTCCTTAGGTTAAAATAAGACCTTTGAGGGATTGAAATTACAAAGACATTAGATTAAACAATCCTTCTTCATATTGTTAAAATAAGACCTTTGAGGGATTGAAATGTATTTTGATATATTGTGTCCCATCCAGCCTGTATAAGTTAAAATAAGACCTTTGAGGGATTGAAATGCTGAAAGTAGTATAGTAACTAAAAAGGATAGAATGGTTAAAATAAGACCTTTGAGGGATTGAAATTTTTTATCCCCTCTTTTTCATAATTTTGTAAGTATTTGTTAAAATAAGACCTTTGAGGGATTGAAATTGATTTTCGTGCTGCTGACCATGCTGCTGACTTTGCTGGTTAAAATAAGACCTTTGAGGGATTGAAATATCTTTCATATATAATAAATTTTTTGATGGGTACAGCGTTAAAATAAGACCTTTGAGGGATTGAAATGGCGATCGGGATTCTATGTTGTTGAGTTTAGATCTAGTTAAAATAAGACCTTTGAGGGATTGAAATCAATTAACACGGACTTCAAATGGAAGGCAGATGATTGTTAAAATAAGACCTTTGAGGGATTGAAATGAAAGATTAGATATACTTGAAAATAGTAATATATCAAGTTAAAATAAGACCTTTGAGGGATTGAAATGTAAAATTTTTTGTGTATGGTTCTAAATCATTATTGTGTTAAAATAAGACCTTTGAGGGATTGAAATTGCGATAGAAAAAGGTTATGATGTTAAAGATGAAATTGTTAAAATAAGACCTTTGAGGGATTGAAATTCAGCAACGTCAACAACAGCAATATCAACAGTATCCGTTAAAATAAGACCTTTGAGGGATTGAAATATTCTTTTCGAATTCAGTTCCCCATCTCATGATCTACAGTTAAAATAAGACCTTTGAGGGATTGAAATATCTTCGAGAGGAAAAGGAGTACTGGCTGAGAAAGAATCGTTAAAATAAGACCTTTGAGGGATTGAAATCAGAAGGGTTGCAGAGCAGACGAAGGCTGCGGAGCAGGTTAAAATAAGACCTTTGAGGGATTGAAATGAATATAAGGGTGCTTTAAATCACTTAAAAAAAATGGTTAAAATAAGACCTTTGAGGGATTGAAATGTGATTCAGGAACTGTTGGTTATCTTGAATGGATAGAGTTAAAATAAGACCTTTGAGGGATTGAAATATATCTTAAATCGTGACTATTAGGATTATATCTATAATCGTTAAAATAAGACCTTTGAGGGATTGAAATGCTGAAAGTAGTATAGTAACTAAAAAGGATAGAATGGTTAAAATAAGACCTTTGAGGGATTGAAATTACACATTTCCCTTAATTCTTCTTTACTATAGTTCTTGTTAAAATAAGACCTTTGAGGGATTGAAATCATTCTTTGATAATCTATATCAACTGATGAAGGGACAGTTAAAATAAGACCTTTGAGGGATTGAAATAAGGATTTCGAGTTACAGAACATACACGGCAAGCTCGTTAAAATAAGACCTTTGAGGGATTGAAATTGCAGGGGTGGTACTATAGGTAAGCTCTCTGCAGAGGGTTAAAATAAGACCTTTGAGGGATTGAAATGGAATATGAACACTAGAGCGGCTACGAATATCAGCGTGTTAAAATAAGACCTTTGAGGGATTGAAATAGATTCATCAATATCTTCGGGAACGTACTTTTTGACGTTAAAATAAGACCTTTGAGGGATTGAAATAGTACTAGGTTCATCTTCTTTTTCAAAACCCTCTAAAGTTAAAATAAGACCTTTGAGGGATTGAAATGAATAGCTGTACTATCTTATCTAGGTTGTGTATTCCGTTAAAATAAGACCTTTGAGGGATTGAAATATATATTTGATATTTCATCAATTGCAAACGCAAAATGTTAAAATAAGACCTTTGAGGGATTGAAATTCCATTCACTTTTTCTTGCTGGTAATTCAAAGAAACGTTAAAATAAGACCTTTGAGGGATTGAAATTCGGTTTCGTCTTGTTTTTGTTTTTTTTCGCTCATTGTTAAAATAAGACCTTTGAGGGATTGAAATTGTATTTATGCAACTATAATTATTAGTAAAATCATAGTTAAAATAAGACCTTTGAGGGATTGAAATATCATTAAATATTTCAGAATGTTGCTTATAATTTCTAGTTAAAATAAGACCTTTGAGGGATTGAAATACGATTTCAATGAGGTGATTAATGAATGACTAAAGGGTTAAAATAAGACCTTTGAGGGATTGAAATATACCATAAAAACGGTTCTCCGACAGCAATATCATAGTTCAAATCAGACCTTTGAGGGATTGAAATTGTTCTTTCCGCAGGTCCAGCGGTCAGAAGTGTACTGTTCAAATCAGACCTTTGAGGGATTGAAATTAATATCCATAGATCGGCTGAAATTGACCGAAGAGGGTTCAAATCAGACCTTTGAGGGATTGAAATCGGGATAGCCCATAGGTCTCCATCCATGTTTTTAGGGTTCAAATCAGACCTTTGAGGGATTGAAATAATTGTAGATCATGAACACGAGGCTGTGGCTTTTGCGTTCAAATCAGACCTTTGAGGGATTGAAATATCATACACCGCAGAAGGGTTGCACTCGCACACCCTGTTCAAATCAGACCTTTGAGGGATTGAAATTGGCACCGGCGATGTGGGGATCACAAAAGATAAATTGTTCAAATCAGACCTTTGAGGGATTGAAATCTGACACGATCTCGAGAATTTGTCAACCGGTGTTTGGTTCAAATCAGACCTTTGAGGGATTGAAATGGAGATGAAATACTCCTAGAAATTTTATGTAGCCCTGTTCAAATCAGACCTTTGAGGGATTGAAATTGTTGCTTGAAAACTTCAACCCGACCTCCCTTGTATGTTCAAATCAGACCTTTGAGGGATTGAAATGAAGAACCTCCATGAAGAACGTTCGTCTCTGAGTCGGTTCAAATCAGACCTTTGAGGGATTGAAATGAACGAACTGATCCAACATTCGATATGGACCTTCCAGTTCAAATCAGACCTTTGAGGGATTGAAATAAGAAACATCATTCTACCCCGCCAGCAGATAAGGAGGTTCAAATCAGACCTTTGAGGGATTGAAATTTTTATATAAGTGACCGAGAAGACACCTTCCTAATCGTTCAAATCAGACCTTTGAGGGATTGAAATAACTTTTCTAAAGTTTCCCTTTCAATTCCATATTCTTGTTCAAATCAGACCTTTGAGGGATTGAAATAGCTTCAGGAGATTTAGGGTCTGCATCTGAAACTCTGTTCAAATCAGACCTTTGAGGGATTGAAATGAGAGAGTTGCAGGTATTTTGAGCATACTGGTAACAGTTCAAATCAGACCTTTGAGGGATTGAAATATCAACTCATTACCAGTTCTGCAGGCAGCATTTATCGTTCAAATCAGACCTTTGAGGGATTGAAATAGTATCGTACCAATCGGGATACCCTCTATCAACTTAAGTTCAAATCAGACCTTTGAGGGATTGAAATCGTGTGTATTATGAACATCATGATGTGATTGATAAAGGTTCAAATCAGACCTTTGAGGGATTGAAATCTACTCTCTACTCCCGAAATGGTTTCGAGCATACCTGTTCAAATCAGACCTTTGAGGGATTGAAATGAGCAGCTTCGATTTCTTCTTTTTTTTCCTTTTCGTGTTCAAATCAGACCTTTGAGGGATTGAAATCAAGACTAGTATGACTCTGAACTGCCACGTATCTTCGTTCAAATCAGACCTTTGAGGGATTGAAATTTGTCTCGCTCATCACCTATGATCAATGCAAGAGAAGGTTCAAATCAGACCTTTGAGGGATTGAAATATGTCCATCTAGATCACCTCGTAAACTTGCTCCTCGGTTCAAATCAGACCTTTGAGGGATTGAAATTTATGAGGAAAACGACTACGGTGGCCAAGGTCCACCGTTCAAATCAGACCTTTGAGGGATTGAAATTCTTCTAATGGTGTTGGAACTAAGCCATAATTAGTAGTTCAAATCAGACCTTTGAGGGATTGAAATGAGCATTTTATAGTATTCTACAGTATCACGAAAATAGTTCAAATCAGACCTTTGAGGGATTGAAATATTCATACGCTCACCTTAACCCTGAGCACGAAAATAGTTCAAATCAGACCTTTGAGGGATTGAAATTGAGGTTTCTATCTCATAATTCTCTAGATCTGCGTTGTTCAAATCAGACCTTTGAGGGATTGAAATGGCTCTGACGGAGATACGAGAGATGAAGGAGAACTCGTTCAAATCAGACCTTTGAGGGATTGAAATAAGACGACGAAACGTGATAGTAATGTTGCGGAAGTTGTTCAAATCAGACCTTTGAGGGATTGAAATTTACCTACAAGATTACCACCTCGGTCAACTGAACTCGTTCAAATCAGACCTTTGAGGGATTGAAATGGGATTGTTATCGACCCTTTTATGGGAAGTGGTACGGTTCAAATCAGACCTTTGAGGGATTGAAATTAATCTCGCAAGCCCCAATAAGGAGGAGAAAAAATCGTTCAAATCAGACCTTTGAGGGATTGAAATAACCGAGTATACGTGGGCGGAACGTAGGTCGGAATTGTTCAAATCAGACCTTTGAGGGATTGAAATTTTCTTCAAGGTCTTTCAAATCGTCGGGCATATCTTGTTCAAATCAGACCTTTGAGGGATCTCACCCCACCCCACCAGACGCCGTTCGTATTACGATCAACGTCTGTTCACCCCCGCATCCAGATATATTTTTTTGGCACTTCAGCTCCCCCCGAAAATCTTTACGATCGCCGTCTGTTACCTCGCCAATTATTACGAACAGCGTCTT
>PWDW01000023.1 GCA_003553225.1 Halanaerobiaceae bacterium | reverse complement strand
ATGCTTGCACAGCAAGCAGATATAACCCAATGCAGTTTCAGCTATCACCCTGAATATTTTACATTGCAGGGGATTAGCTGCAACAACCCCCAATATTCACTTATATTATGATAATGACACATACGTTTGCCTTTTTCAAGCTCAATACCGATTCATCCCCGCCGATTAACATCAGCGGAGCTTTCTCGGAGGAACTTCGGTAAATTATAATTGAGGTTTACTATACTTTACAGGCAGAAGGATAATACATATAAAAAATGAAAAGGAGTGATTTGTTAGTGGGAAAACTATTTGGGACTGATGGGGGGCGTGGAGTGGCCAATAAAGAGGTTACGGGAAGACTGGCTTTAAAGATAGGAAGGGCTGCAGGTTATTATCTCAAGAACTTTAACAGTGAGGAGAATCCGGTTATCCTGGTAGGTAAAGATACCCGGCTGTCAGGAGATATGCTGGAATCGGCTTTGATTGGGGGCATTACTTCTACCGGAGTCCATGTTTACCGGCTGGGAGTTATCCCTACCCCGGGGCTGGCTTATTTAACCGGTAAAAAGAAAGCTGTAGGGGGTATCATGATATCAGCTTCCCACAACCCTATTGAAGACAATGGGCTTAAAATCTTTGACTCCCGGGGCTATAAACTTTCCGATGATCAGGAAGAAAAACTGGAGGAGCTAATTTTTAATGAACAGGATACTCTCAGCAATTTAGGTCCACTGGAGATTGGCAGCAAACAGAGCAGGGAAAATTTACGTGAAGAGTATATAAATTTTCTGGCCAATATTCCCCGGACTGATTTTTCTCATTTTAAAGTTGTACTGGACTGTGCTCACGGAGCACCTTATTACACCGCCCCCCGGGTGCTCAAAAAGCTGGGGGTAAAAACTGTGGTTATTAATGGTGAACCTGATGGCCGAAAAATTAATGTGGACTGTGGTTCCACGGCTCCGGAGAAAATAAAAGATGTGGTACTGGATCATGAAGCTGATCTGGGAATTGCTCATGATGGTGATGGAGATCGGGTGCTTTTGGTTGACCATAAGGGCCAGATTGTTGATGGAGATAAAATCATGGCCGTTCTGGCCCTGGATATGATAGATAGAGATAGTCTTAAAGATAATGTTCTGGTAACTACCCGTTACAGCAATTTGGGATTACGAGAAGTTATTGAAGAAAATGAAGGTAGTGTAAAAATCGTAAAAAATGGTGATAAGTATGTTCTAAAAGAGATGCTTAATAATGATTATAATCTGGGTGGTGAAAAATCGGGTCATGTGATTTCTCTGGATTATAATACCACAGGTGATGGGCTGTTAACTGCCTTGAGAGTAATGAAAGTTATGGATCAACGTGATCAAAAACTTCATCAGCTGGCCGGCTGTATGAAAGAGTGGCCTCAGGAAAGGGCCAATGTGAAAGTAGAAGAAAAAGAAGGCTGGTCGGATAATGAAAAAATACAAAATATGATCAGTCAGGCTCAAAAGGAACTTGGGGATGAGGCCCGGGTTTTTATTCGGGCTTCGGGGACTGAGCCCGTTATCAGAATTCTTCTGGAAGGAAGAGAACCGGAAAAACTGTCTTTCTGGGAAGAAAAACTATCTGCCGTGATACAAGAGGAGCTGGGTTAGTAAAGCTTCAGGAAGGAAATAATTTATTTAATTAATTTGTTTATATATAATCAGGAAACAATTGAGGCTATAAAAAGAAAAAATTTCCGGTGAGGTCAAATAGGTTCTCCAAAAGCCTGAAAGAAAACTTGATTTTGTGAAATTTGTAATTAAGGATAATTATGCTATAATAATAAACAATACCAGAATAAAGGGGGTGTTTAAATCAGAAGTTGATGGTTATTTGTTTTTAAGCGCCTGAACTTAGACAGGGACGCCAGCTGTTTAAGTTGACGAGGTGGGGATTATCGATTATTCGGCGGGTATCCCCGGTCCTTTTCTCCGGGCCTGAGTTCTTTTTTAAATTCGGTAAGTAATTATCGGCTTAAAGAGAAGAACAGGAGAAAAATTACGAGGGTAAATTTTTAAAAATAGCAGATCAAAAATGGAGTAATGAATTTATTTAGAGGGCGAACATATATTCGTTAAAGGAGGTATAAACAGAATGTGTGGAATTGTTGGTTACACCGGATGTAAAAAGGCAGCACCTATTTTGATGAAAGGACTGCAGAAACTTGAATACCGTGGTTATGATTCTGCCGGCATTGCAGTGGGTAGAGATCATAAAATTGATGTAATTAAAAAAGAGGGAAAACTTGATAAATTAAAAGAAAAACTCAAATCCAGTATGCTGGAGGGGAAGACCGGTATAGGCCATACCCGCTGGGCAACACATGGACGGCCTTCTGATAGAAATTCTCATCCTCATTTTGATGAAAAACAGCAGTTTATAGTGGTTCATAATGGAATTATTGAAAATTATCAGGAATTGAAAGAAGAACTGAAAAACAAGGGTTATCAATTTAGCTCAGAAACTGATACAGAAGTGATTCCCCACCTGCTGAGTGAATATTATAATGGAGATTTACGGGATGCTATTTTAAAAGTGGTGGAAAAACTGGTGGGTTCCTATGCTCTGGCTGTTATGTACAGCAGAGAGCCGGAGCGGATATTTGCGGTTCGTCAGGACAGTCCACTGGTGGTAGGTCGGGGTGCTGAAGGTGAAAATTACATAGCTTCAGATATACCCGCCTTTCTTGAATTTACTGATGATTTTTATATTCTGGATGATGGTGAAATAGCGGAAGTTTCAGCCGGAGAAATAAATATTTTTAACAGCAGTGGTCAGCAGATTAATAAAGATATTTTTGAAGTGGACTGGGATGCCGAGATGGCTGAAAAAAATGGTTATTCACATTATATGCTGAAAGAAATTCATGAGCAGCCGGATGCTTTGCGAAAAATTATGAAAAATAGAGTATCACCCGGCAAAATTGATCTAACAGAAATTGCATTTCCCGAAAGAATTGATGATATTCAAATTGTGGCCTGTGGTACGGCCAGCTATGCGGGCCGGGTGGGTAAATATGTTCTGGAAGAATTAACCCGAATTCCGGTTCAGGTCAATATTGCCTCTGAATTTAGATACAGTGACCCTATTCTGGGAGAAAATACACTGGTTATTGTGGTCAGTCAGTCGGGTGAAACTGCGGATACACTGGCCGGACTGCGTCTGGCCCAGAAAAAAGGAGCCCGGGTTCTGGCCCTGACAAATGTTGTGGGCAGCAGTATTGATCGGGAAGCAGATCAGGTATTATACCTCCGGGCAGGTCCAGAAATTGCTGTAGCTTCTACAAAAGCATATTCAGCTATGGTGACATCTTTTTACATGCTGGGTCTTTTCCTGGGTAAACAGGAGGGCATAATTTCGGAATCCAAAGGGAAAGAGATGCTCCAAAATCTTCTTTGTCTTCCGGAACTGGCCTCACGGGTAATAGAAGAGAATGAAAAGACGGTTAAACATCTTGCTGATCGCTTCCAGAACTGTGAACATGCATTTTTTATTGGCCGAAATACCGATTATTCACTTGCTCTGGAAGGGGCGCTGAAACTAAAAGAAATTTCCTATATTCACGCCGAAGCTTATGCTGCCGGTGAGCTGAAGCATGGTACCCTGGCCCTGGTTGAAGAGGGAGTTCCGGTGGTTGCAATTGCCACCAGGAAAGGGATCCTGGATAAAATGATGAGTAATATTAAGGAAGTTAAGGCCAGAGGTGCCGAGGTGATTGCGGTGACTTATTCTGATGTCAAAAATGTTGCTGAGGAGGCAGATTATATTATCAATATACCTGAGATTGAGGGAATTTTTTCCGGTGTGTTGACCATTATTCCGCTTCAGCTTATGGCCTATTATACGGCATTAAAAAGAGGCTGTAATGTTGATCAGCCCCGGAACCTGGCCAAAAGTGTCACCGTAGAATAAAAAATCAAGTTCTTTTCTTCAAAATTTGTAGAAAGAGGATAAAATAATTTGCCGAAATTGACTTAATCTTATAGCTGGGTTTTTCTTTATCGAAATTGGCCAAAGAAAACTCCATCGAAACTGCGTATTAGGTGGAGCGGTTCACGATTAAGTCTTTAGGGGTTTAAAAAAACATGTTAAGTAATGCAGAGTCCGGCCTGAAATCAGAGTCCGGACTTTGCATTTACCGCTAAATTAAATTATAATGAATATGGTAGCAAAAAAATGGTTTCAGTGACTGTCGGCAGGGAAAAGTGACAAAGGAGCTAAAATCATGCTAAAAGGTCTGGGAGTTGATCTGGTTTATATCCCCCGCATCAAAAAAATGATCAATCGCTGGGAAGATAAGTTTTTACAGAGAGTGTATACAGACCGGGAGATTGAATACTGCCGCAGTTATAAAAAAGAAGCCGATTCTTTTGCGGTTCGATTTGCAGCAAAAGAGGCTATTTTAAAAATGCTGGGTACCGGTCTCTCCGGTGGTGTTTCCTGGCGGGAAATGGAAATACTGTCCTCTGAGCAGGGACAACCTTCAGTAAATTTAACAGGAGAAGTTTTAAATACAGCCACAGCAATGCAGATTAATAAAATATATATTAGCTTATCACATGAGAATGATTATGCTCTGGCTCAGGTAATGGGCACAGCAGGCAGGACTGGGGAATAAATGAGGAGTGAAAAAGGATGATTGTGTTAGCTCCAGAAGAAATGCAGGAAATAGATCAGCTGGCCGTAAATAAGGGTTTTCCGGAACTTCTTTTGATGGAGGAGGCTGGAAGAAGTACAGCTGATTTAATTTGTGAAGTACAGCGGAAAAAAAATATGAAACCCCGGGCTTTAATCTTTTGTCATACCGGTAATAATGGTGGGGATGGTCTGGTTGTAGCCCGTTATTTAGATATGTGGAATTTTGATATTAAGGTCATATTAACCGGAACTCCCGACAAATTCAGTGAAGTAACACAGACTAACTATGAACTCTGTAAAATGAGGAATATAAATTTATTCACTTTTTCTGATATGAAGTATGCCGAGGTAAAAAATTTAATTAAAGAAAGGGAGTTTATTGTTGATGCCCTGTTAGGTACCGGAATAAAGGGGGAAGTAAGAGGTGCAGTGGCTGAAGTTATTGATTTGATAGAAAAGAACCGCAGTTCATCCAGTTTGGTTTTTTCCCTTGACATCCCTTCAGGTATCTCAGGTAGAACCGGTGAAGTTTTAGGTGGTGCTCTTCAGGCTGATTATACTGCTGTAATGGCCTTTCCAAAAACAGGATTATGTTTATACCCGGGAGTAGAATATGCCGGGAAACAAAAAATTATCGATATAGGCCTGCCCGGTTCAGTAACAAATCAGGTAACGGTCAGGACCTTTAGTATAAGTGACAGAGAGGCTGGAAATCTAATTCCTGATAGACCGGCTGAAGGCTATAAAGGCACCTTTGGACGTGTGGGTGTAATTGGAGGTTCTCCCGGTATGGTGGGAGCTCCGTGTTTAACCGGACTGGCGGCTTTGAAAGTTGGTTCCGGTCTGGTCAAACTTGGTATTCCGGAAAGTATACAGGCCACAGCTGCCGGTTACCGGCCCGAGCTGCTTACCGAGGGCCTGTCTGATGACAGCCAGGGTATCAGCCGTAAAGCTCTTCCCCGGATTAAAAAAATTGAAAAAGATTATGATGTACTGGCTGTAGGACCGGGACTGGGCCGCAGCTCGGAAGTAAATTATATTGTTGAGACTCTGATAAAAGAAGCTGAGATACCGCTGATCCTTGATGCTGATGCCCTAAATGAACTTTCTGCTCCTGAACTTTTGCTTACACGTGATAATCCGACAATACTGACACCGCATCCCGGTGAAATGGCTAATCTGCTGGATATAAATATCTCCTCTGTTAGTTCCCGGCGTATACCTCTAACCCGTGAATTTGCCTCAGAACATGGTGTGTATCTGGTTTTGAAAGGAGCGGCTACCACTGTTGGGCATCCGAACGGTGATCTATATATTAACCCTACCGGAACTCAGGGGCTTGCAACAGCGGGTAGTGGTGATGTGCTGACAGGTATTATTGCGGGTCTGGTTGCTCAGGGTGCTGATTGTGGTGATGCAGCAGTACTTGGTCCTTATTTGCACGGTATGGCCGGAGAACTTGGCTCAAAGGAGCAGTCAGCTCCGGGACTCACTGCCGGGGATATAATTGATTTTATACCCGATGTTTTAAAAAAATTACTTTAATCAGCAGTATGTAAACCAGCAATAAAATAAGATATAAAGGGGTGTTATTTATGACAGCAGCCAGAGATATTATGACCAGAGATGTGGTTACTATACCTCCCGAAACAAGTGTGGAGGAAGCTGCTGAAATAATGAGTGAACATGAAATAAGTGGACTTCCGGTTGTAGAGAATGATAAATTGCTGGGAATTGTAACGGAAAAAGATCTTATTATGAAAAAGAAAAGATTAAACTCCCCCGGATATATTAATATTCTGGATGGGATAATTTATCTTGAAAGTCCACGTAAATTTAGAGAAGAGTTTAAAAAATTTATTGCCGTTGATGTACAGGATTTAATGACCAAAAGAGTTATTACAGTTGATCCCGATACTTCTATAGATGAGATTGCAACTTTGATGGTAGAAAAAGATATAAATAGAATTCCGGTTATAGAAGATGATAAATTGATTGGTATTGTTACCCGGGCGGATGTAATAAAAAAGATGGCTGAGAATTGAGGTTTTTTTTATGAAGACAGAGGAGTTTATAATTAAAGCTGCTACCGGTCTGCATGCTCGACCGGCAGCAAAATTTGTTGATCTGGCAAGTCAGTTTGATTCAGAAATAACACTTGTTTTTGGCAAACAGGAAGTAAATGCCAAGAGCATAATAAGTGTTCTTTCACTGGGTGTAGGTCAGGGAGAGAAAATAAAATTAGTGTTTGATGGCCCTGATGAGAATGAAGCCTTCAGAAGGATGAAAAAATATATGAAGAAAAACCTGTGCAGCTCAAAGGAGCGTTATGATGATATTATCGGACAGGACTTTAAAGGAATTAATTGAAGATAATAAACTGATAATTAAACCTCTGGCCCGAAAACAGATACAGCCGGCTTCAGTTGATCTAAGACTTGGTAACAGTTTTCTCAAAATAGATGAAAATATGATGGAAGTGATGACTCTGGAAGACGAGATTCAATATCATAGTATTGAGAAACAGGAAATTGTCATTCCTCCCAACTCTTTTCTGCTGGCAGCTACCAGGGAGTATATCCAGCTTCCAGAAAATATAACTGCTTTTGTGGAGGGCCGAAGTTCAATAGGCCGGATGGGTTTGTTTATTCAAAATGCAGGCTGGGTTGATCCCGGATTTGCCGGCCAAATCACTCTGGAATTGTATAATGCCAACCGGCTTCCTATTAAATTGGTAGCCGGACGCAGGATATGTCAGCTTGTGTTTTCTAAGATGGATAAAACTGCTGAAAATCCTTATTGTGGTAAATACCAGAACCAAAAAAAAGCAGTAGGCAGCAAAGTATTCCAGGATAGGGAGAACAGAAAAACGGAAATGTAATCAGGAATATTATTTGTTCTGCTCGGGAAGAGATACCATTAAAAGAAAAATATTAGTTTTAACTGTGAATATATTACTGTGGAATATATCAATTAATAAAATATTCAATAAAATATTCTGCAGTTTCCGATAAATTTTATGTAATTCAGGAGGTGATTGTTCTGGACCTTTATGGTAATAAAGGTCCGGAGTATACTATGGATTTAATAGTTACCGATATAAATGGTGAAATTGGACCGGGAGATATTGTGGGAGCTTTTATAAATGAAGCAGAGATTGCCAGTGATGATATTGGTAAAATTGATATCAAAGAAAAAAAAGCTGAGGTAGAAATCAAGGATAAAGTTGCTAAAAAAGTTGTAAATATTATGGATGGAAATAGAATTGGGGGTATCAAAGTAAATGTTTATCCCCGGGATAAGGAACAGCTGGTGGATGGAGAGATTATAGATTATATCAAAAAATATAAAAAACTTGTTGAGCTGGAACGTATAGAAGAAATGGAACAGCATGAACTGGAAATTAAACGACTAAGCCCCAGGGAAAGAGAAAAAAAAGGTCGGGCTGTGCTTCACCTTAAAGGTCGAGATGAAGGAACAGCTTTTGGAAATAAACCAATGGTTAAGTTTCTTCGCCAGCAGGCCGGAGAAAAACTACCGGAAACGGAAATAAGTGTTGGTGACCTGGTGATGATAAGTAAAAATAAACCCCTGGCTGATGATAATCCGACCGGAACAGTTGCTGAAAAAACAAAATATTCCCTGACGGTTGTTTTTGACAACAATCCTGATTCCTTTGTTTATGGAAAAGGTTTGAGAATGGATCTTTATGTAAATGATATTACCTATCAGCGCATGCTGGAAGCACTTGATGAAGTTAAAAAACAGGATGAAATGAAAGACAGGCTGCTGGGTTTACGGGATCTTAGATGGAGCAGCAAAGAGATTGAAGTCAAAGAATGGACTGATGAAAAATTAAATGAATCACAAAAAAGAGCTGTTCAAAAGGCACTGCAGGCTGAAGATTTTTATTTAATTCAGGGTCCTCCGGGTACGGGAAAGACCGTAACTGCCATTGAAATAATCAATCAGGGTATAAAACAGGGGCTGGATATACTGGCCTCTGCTGATTCAAATATAGCTGTGGATAATCTGGTGGAAAGACTGGCCGATTTTGGAGTTCAGGTTTTAAGGGTTGGACATCCTCTGAGAGTAACCCCCCTGCTGAGGGAGCATACTCTCGATTATCAGGTTCTGGAACATCCCGATTATAAAAAAGCACAAAAATTACGCCAAAAGGCCCAAAATCTTCTGGACAAACAGGACGATCTAACCCATCCCGGGGGGCGCTGGCGCCGGGGTATGAGTGATGAACAGATCAGAAGAAAAGCAGAACAGGGAAAATCTTCCCGGGGAGTACCTCCCGAAAAAATAAAAGAGATGGCTGAATGGTTAAATATACAGGAACAGATAGATGGATATTTTGAAAAAATTAACAGTCTGGAAGATAAAGCTGCCCGGGAGCTTATAGAAGAAGCTGAGGTAGTATGTGCCACTAATTCTACTGCCGGATCAGAATTAATGTCAGGACATAATTTTGAGCTAATAGTGATAGATGAAGCAACTCAATCCACAGAACCAGCTGCTTTAATCCCCATAAATAAAGGGAAAAAAGTTGTTTTAATCGGTGATCACAAACAGCTGCCGCCCACAGTCTTAAATGAAGAGGCAGCTCAAAAAGGACTCAGCCGCTCGCTTTTTGAAAGGCTTTATGAGATACATGGTAATGAATTTTGGTCACTGCTGCAGGTTCAGTATCGCATGCATGATACGATTATGGGCTTTTCCGATCAGCATTTTTATGAGGGTAAACTTAAAAGCGCGGATCAGGTTAGGGAGCATACTCTGGCTGATCTGGGTGTTATGCCGGCAGAAAGTGATTGTTTTACTGAAACTGCTCTGGTTCCGCAACATCCGGTGGTATTTTTGGACACCTGTGCCATGGAAGCCCGGGAAAGATCACTGGCTGGCTCATATTCCTATGACAATAAAGTTGAAGCTGAAATTGTAATGGATATTGTAGATAGTGCACTGCGGCTGGGGCTGGATCCCGCACAGATTGCTGTTATTACCCCCTATAAAGATCAGGTCGATTATTTGAATAGTCTCAGCAGTTCAGAAGAACTGGAAATAAATACAGTTGATGGTTTTCAGGGTCGAGAAAAAGAGATGGTGATTAATTCATTTGTTCGCAGTAATGATCAGCAAAATATTGGATTTTTACGGGACCTGCGGCGGCTTAATGTCACCCTGACCCGGGCCCGGAGGAAGTTAATTCTTGTTGGTGATAGTGAAACTATTATCGGTCATGAAACCTATCGGGATTTACTGGATTATGTTAAAGAAAAAGGACTTTATTACAAATTATAAAATGCTGAAAAACACCAGCAAATAGGTATTATTATGGGTTGACAGTTAAAAATTAATATTATATACTGATTTATAAGAAAAAATGAAAGATAATTAGTAAACCGAGAGGTGAGCTTATGAGCAGTGGGCTGAGCAGGGATAAGAATATTTCTGAAGAGAAGAAAAAAAGAATTGCCAGAAAAATGAGGGAAGGGTATAAAAAAATGGCACCTCTGAATCAGAAACTGGCAGAAGAATATTTAACCAGGATTAAGGATGAGACTGAATAAAAAGTCTCATCTCTTTACTTTTTTAATTGCTAATCTGCAGCCAAAACAGCTGGTATAAATAAAATAAGCAAATTTTTCCGGGGGGTAATGTGGTGGATAATTTGAAAGAAGTTATTGTTAATTTACCCAGTAGTTTAGTTCAGGAAATTGATGGTTATCTTAAGCAGGATGAAAGCAGCCGCAGTGATTTTTTCCGGGAAGCTACCAGGCTGTATCTTGAAGAAATGAGAAGAAAGGAGATAAGGAGAGAACTGCGAAAAGGATATGAAAAAATGAGCAGCCTTAATCGGGAACTGGCAGATGAAGGAATTGAATATGATGCTCGCCTAATGTCATTTTATGAAGATTCTTTAGCGGAGAGTGAATAAAAAGTGGAGGTACTGCGCGGTGATGTATATTATGCTGACCTGAATCCGGTGGTAGGATCAGAACAGGGAGGAGTGAGGCCGGTACTTATTATCCAGAATGATATTGGTAATAAATACAGCCCTACGGTAATAATTGCGGCCATAACATCTAAAATAGACAAAGCAAAGTTACCCACTCATGTAGAAATACCTGCTTCTGACAGCAGTAAATTAAATCGGGATTCAGTTATTTTGCTGGAACAAATCAGGACCATTGATAAAAAAAGGCTTCAGAGGCATATAACCCATCTGGGAGATGAAACCCTGCAAAAAGTCAATGAAGCAATTGAGATTAGTCTGGGGCTGATTGAGCTGTAGAAGTGAAATGAATAAGCATTAAAGTTCAGAGGGTAAAAATTAAAATTTATAAAGGATTTTTATTACATAAAATTTTCCAATCCCGGTTATACCGGGATTTTTTTATTAATTAATATAAAATTTCACTTTACTAATACCGGTTCTATACTGTATAATTAAATGGAGATTTTTATTTGTGCAAAAAAGAACAATATCAATAATGTAATGTAAGGTGGATATAAATGAATATAAAAAAAGCCAAAAAATTGCTGGGCCTGAATGTTTTGGTTGAGATAAACCCTGAATTGGAAATTGAAACAGCTTGTGGTTCCGATTTAATGAGTGATGTTCTTGCTTTTTCCAGCAGCAAAACAATACTGTTAACCGGCCTAACAAATATCCAGGTGGTTCGTACAGCAGAAATGATTGATCTAAAAGCTGTTATCTTTGTAAGAAATAAGACTCCCGAACAGGAGACTATAGAACTGGCCCAAAAGAAAGGTATTTCACTTTATAAAGCCCCCTACTCACTTTTTGCCTGCTGTGGTCTTTTGTATCAGGCCGGTGTGAAACCTGAACCAATCAAAAGTTTTAAATAAAAAAGGGGCGATGATTTTGAATAAAAATAAAATTTTAGAGAAAGAGATTGAAGCCCGAAACTTCAACAGAGGAGGTCAGGTTTCCAGCAAATTAAAAACAGCTCTCACCCGTCTGGGGATAATTCCTGAAGTAATAAGGAAAACTGCTATTATTACCTATGAACTGGAGATGAATATAATAATACATTCAAATGGGGGTAGAATTGTTGTAAAAATCGATAAGGATGAAATATTAATTACTGCCCGGGATCGGGGCCCGGGCATAAGGGATGTAAAAAAAGCACTTAAACCTGGTTATTCTACCGCAGAAGAGAAAGTTCGGGAAATGGGATTTGGTGCCGGTATGGGTTTAAATAATGTAAGAGAATATTCGGATTTCCTGGAGATTAACACGGAAGTTGATAGTTTTACCGAAGTTCGTACTTCTATAAAATTATCATCTGAAGAATAATATTCTAATAATCAATGTGAATTTCAGATATAAAGGACTGGTTAAAATGGCAAAAAAGCATTCAGTACAGTTAAAAGAAGAAAAATGTGAAGGCTGTACAAATTGTGTTAAAAATTGTCCTACCCGTGCCATCAGGGTTCATCAGGGACAGGCTTCAATTATTGATGACCTATGTATTGACTGTGCGGAATGTATTCGAACCTGTGAGTATGATGCCAAGTATACCCGGGCTCATCAGCTGGAATATATCAAAGATTATGATTATCCTGTGCTTTTAATTCCTCCCAGTTTTTACGGGCAATTTTCTCACTTCTATGATCCGGATATACTCTATCAGTCTATTTATGATCTTGGTTTTAATGAAATATATAATGTTTCCCGTTCAGCAGAGGCTCTTAGTGCAAAAACAGCTAAATTTTTAAAACAGGCTGATAATTATTATATTTCTTCTTCCTGTCCGGTAACGGTCCGGCTCATACAGAAAATATATCCGGAATTAATAGAGCATCTTTTGCCTTTTAAATCTCCTGTAGAGTCAACTGCTCAGCAGGCCAGAAAAGAGCTGATAAGAAATAATGATATTTCTGGTGATGAAATTGGATTATTTTTTCTGACCCCCTGTCCGGCTAAACTTACTTCTTTAGAACTTGCTCTGGGCCAAAAAGCCAGCTATCTTGATGGGGTGCTGGCTGTTAATGATATTTATGAAAAAATACTGCCGGTGATAAAACAACAAAAAAATAATGACAAACAAAAAACGCACACTAAACAGAAGGACAAATCAGCTGCTCAGATAAAACAAAATGAGGTGTTCGATCAGGGTATCAAATGGGGTCAAAGTGGTGGGGAAGAAAAACTTTTAGGTTCTTTTCAGGAACACAGGGTGCTTTCTGTATCCGGAATAAAGGAAATACAGAAAGTTTTATCAGAACTGGTCCACAGCAATATTTCTGGTATAAAATATTTTGAGCTTGTCTCCTGTCCCCAGGGCTGTGTGGGTGGAGTTTTGAATGTATGTAATTCCTTTCAGGCTAAATTTAATATACGAACAGCAGCCAAAGAAAATAATCAAAAAATAATTACACCCGATCAGAAGGGTGAAGAATATGATTTTTCTCTGGATAGGCCATTCAGATCAGATCAGAGGGGCAAACTGGATCCCGATATGGATCGGGCTCTGGATAAACTTTCCCGTCTGGAAGAAGAAAAAGACCTGCTGCCGGGACTTGATTGTGCTTCCTGTGGTGCTCCCGATTGTGAAACACTGGCCGAAGATATTGTTCAGGGAAAAGCCCAAAGAACGGACTGTATATTTATGCTGAGACAGGAAGTACAAAACCTGGCAGAACAGATCTCAAATCTGGCCCGGGAGCTGCCTCCTGTAATGTCGGAAGAAAAGATGTTTAAGGATGCATATGGAGTACATTCTGGGGATGAATTGGACCAAACAAAGGGTGATTATAATGAAGGTTAAAGAGATAGTATCAAAGCTTGATTTGGAAGTTCTGGAAGCGGAGAATCTTGAACAGGAAGTAAAAAATGGATATACCGGCGACATGCTGAGTAATGTAATGGCCAAACTAAAGGAGGGAGAGCTGTGGATTACAGTTCAGGGCCATCAGAATGTAGCGGCTGTTGCTCTTTTAACCGGTGCAGCAGGGGTGATTGTAGCAGAAAATTTTGATGTTGACCAAAAGACCCGTGAACATGCCAGAAAGGAAGGCCTTAATTTATTCAGCAGCTCTCTTTCTGCTTTTGAATTATCCGGCTTGCTTTATAAACTGGGTGTGAATGGTGAGTAAATTAAGAAAATATTATCTTAATTTACATATACATACCGTACTTTCTCCCTGTGCAGACCTGCTGATGACTCCCGGTAATATTGTGCAGCAGGCAGTTGAGAAAAAAATAGATATTATTGCCATAACCGATCATAATTCTGCGGAAAATGTAAAGGTTGCTCTTGAAATGGCTCAGAGGATGCCCCTTGAGGTTATTCCGGGTATCGAAGTACAGACCAGAGAAGAGGTTCATTTGATCTGCCTTTTTGCTGATTTAGGAGAGGTTAAAAAACTGCAGGAATTTATATATGCTCATCTGCCCGATAAGCAGAACCGGGAAGAATTTTTTGGAAGCCAGGTCAGGGTGGATAGTAATGATCAATATTCAGAAAAGATAAACCACATGCTTGCGGCAGCAGCTGAGGTCTCTATTGGGACTGTTGTAAAAAAAGTAAGAAATATGGGAGGACTGGTAATTCCCGCCCATGTAAACCGGGCGTATGGCCTTTTATATCAGCTGGGGTTTGTACCCTTTGATTTAAACTTTTCGGTTATGGAAATACAAAGCAGGACAGAAGTAAAGAACATAAAAGATCAATATCCTGAAGTATTGCTAATAAAAAATGGAGACAGTCATCGGCTTAATGAAATAAATAAAGAGATGAAAGTGATGTTAAAAGAGCCTTCTTTTGCAGAAATCAAGAAGGTTATGACTGATCTGAAAAGACAGAAAAATATTACTTTATTAAAATGATAAAATTACTGGATAAAGTGTTGACAGAAGAGATTATTTGTTTTATAATAAGCAGGAACTTTGTGAAAGATTTAACTATATAGCTGTTAACAACAAATAATCATGGTGGACAGCACCTTTTAAACAGGATGAATATCCAACAAAAACAAGCTAATAAAATTAATCAACAGGGAGGTTTTTATATGGCCTGTCAGTGTGACAATGAAAAGAAAAATATTGAGAAATATCTGCAGCCTTTAGAAGAGATATTGAACAATTATCAGGTACCCGCAGAGTCTGATATAGATTTAAAGAAAAAGAAAAAAAAGGATAGTGAAATCGACCCCCTAACCAAAAAAAAGTTTTTAATCCCAGTTTTACAGGAAGCACAGGATGAATATGGATATTTGCCGGAAGAAGTTTTGAAAAGAATTGCAGATTTTCTGGAGCTTTCATTAAGTGAAGTCTATGGGGTGGTAACTTTTTACACTCAATTTCATCTACAGCCCCGGGGGAAAAATATTATAAGAATTTGTATGGGTACGGCCTGCCATGTAAGGGGAGGCAGCCAAATTCTTAATGAAATGGAAGAACAGCTGGGTATCAGCAGTGGTGAGACCACTGATAACTTAAAGTTTACTTTAGAAACTGTGGCCTGTATTGGAGCCTGTGGTCTGGCCCCGGTTATTATGATCAATGATGGGACCTATGGGCGTTTAACCCCGGATAAAGTACCGGAAATATTAAATGAGTATTAATCTCTGTTATGCGTGAATTATCACTTCATATTCTGGATATTGTTCAGAATTCAATTCGAGCTTCAGCAGAAAAGGTAGAGATTATTATCCGGGACAGGACATCTGAAAACAAACTGGTTATTGAGATAAAAGATGATGGCCGGGGTATGAATGAACAGCAGAAAAAAACTGCTGCCGACCCTTTTGTTACTACCAGAAAGACCCGCAGGGTGGGACTTGGTTTGTCTCTTTTTGCTCAGACGGCAGAAAGCTGTCAGGGAAACATGAAAATCACATCTGAAAAAGGAAAAGGAACGGTGATTAAAGCAGAATTTCAAAAAGATCATATTGACCGGCCACCACTGGGAGATATATCGACAACACTGGTTTCAATTATAAAATTGAATCCTGAACTGGACCTTGTATACAGACACAGTAGACAGAATGAGGAGTTTGTGCTTCACACCGCTGAAATTAAGAGTCAGTTAGGAGAAGTTAGTATTGCTGAAAATAAGATTATTAACTGGCTGGAAAAATTCATTGTATCAGGTATAAAAAATCTTTACGGAGGTCAAGAAGATGAAATCACTTGAAGAATTGAAAGAATTAAGAGAACAGGTACAAAAAGATATGAAAACCAGATCTGAAAAAAAAATGCCGGAAATAATTATTGGTATGGGAACCTGTGGTATATCGGCCGGAGCCCGGGAGATTATGAAAACAGTTATCGAAGAAACTGAAAAACGAAGCCTGGATGTTAAAATTTCTCAAACCGGCTGTATAGGTATGTGTGAAAAAGAGCCGCTGATGGATGTTAAGCTGCCGGGTAAAGAAAGGGTAACTTATGGTGAACTGAAAGCAAATGATGTAAAAAAAATAATAGCAAAACATGTAATAAATGGAACTGTGGTTGATGAGCTGGCGATTGCCAGACTAGAGGAATAACAAAGGAGGCTATCAGGAGATGAAAGATGCAGTATATCGTTCACATGTTCTGGTCTGTACGGGCACCGGATGCAGTTCTGCCGGAGCAGATAGTCTGCAGGTAGAGCTGGAAGACCAGATTGCCCAACATGATTTAACTGATGAAATTAAAGTTATAGAAACGGGATGTCATGGTTTTTGTGAAAAAGGTCCGATTGTGGTGGTTTATCCGGAAGGAGTTTTTTACTGTGAAGTAGGGAAAAAAGACATTGCAGAGCTGGTAGAGGAACATCTGTTAAAAGGCAGAGTCCTGGAAGACCTGCTTTACAGAGAACCGGTTACCGAAGAACAGATTCCCTCCTATCACGATATTGATTTTTATAAAAAACAACAGAGAATTGTACTGGCTAATTGTGGAAAAATTGACCCCGAAAATATTGATGAATATATAGCTAATAATGGTTATGAAGCAGCAGGTATAGCTTTGACTAAAATGGACCCCGGTGAAGTTATTTCTGAAGTCAAAAATTCAGGGCTGCGGGGTCGAGGTGGGGGTGGTTTTCCGACAGGCAATAAATGGGAGTTTGCCTATAATACCAAAAGTGATAAAAAATATATTGTGTGTAATGCTGATGAAGGTGATCCGGGTGCCTTTATGGACCGCAGTATTCTTGAGGGAGATCCCCATCGCATAATTGAAGGTATGCTGATAGGAGCCTATGCAATTGGTGCAGATGAAGGGTATATTTATATCAGAGCTGAATATCCTCTGGCTATTAAACGACTGGAAAAAGCATTATCTCAGGCCCGGGAATACGGATTTCTGGGGTCAGATATTTTTGGCAGTGGTTTTGATTTTGAACTCCATATTAAAAAGGGAGCTGGGGCTTTTGTTTGTGGAGAAGAAACTGCCTTAATGGCTTCTATTGAAGGAAAACGAGGTATGCCGTCCCCCCGACCACCATATCCAGCCCAAAAAGGGCTCTGGGACAAACCCACAAATATAAACAATGTAGAAACATTTGCCAATATCCCCTATATTATATATAAAGGAGCAGAGAGTTTTAACTCAATAGGGACTGAAAACAGCACAGGCACCAAAGTTTTTGCCCTTACCGGTAAGATTAAAAATACCGGTCTGCTGGAGGTTCCCATGGGCACTACTCTTAGAGAAGTAATTTTTGATATTGGTGGTGGTTTGACTGGTGATAATGAATTTAAAGCTGTCCAGACCGGAGGTCCTTCCGGAGGTTGTATCCCGGCCGGATATCTGGATTTAGAGATAGATTATGATTCACTTCTGGAAGTGGGCTCGATGATGGGTTCAGGTGGTATGGTGGTTATGGATGAAGATACCTGTATGGTAGATGTAGCCCGTTTTTTCCTTGATTTTACTCAGAGTGAATCCTGTGGAAAGTGTACACCCTGTCGGGAAGGGACCAAGAGAATGCTGGAAGTTCTGGAAAGAATTTGTGGTGGTAAGGGAGCTTCCGGTGATATTGAACTGCTGGAAGAACTGGGCAATCATATTAAAGATACTTCTCTGTGTGGTCTGGGCCAATCTGCACCTAATCCTATATTAAGTACAATTAATTATTTTCGGGAAGAATATGAGGCTCATATTGAAGATAAGTACTGTCCGGCGGGAGTCTGCCCTGAACTTGCGGGAGCTTATATGATTGATGAAGAAGGTTGTGTGGCCTGTGGTCAGTGTGCCCGTGCCTGTCCGGTTGATGCTGTAAGTGTCCAGGATAATGAAATATATGTTATAGATGAGGATTTATGTATCTCCTGTGGTGCCTGTGAAGAGGCATGTCCTGTTGATGCAGTCACCCAGGGTTGAGCGGTACTCAGATTTATATTTTTATTGACCAAGGAGGTCTGCTGAAAAATGAGTGAAATTAGTTTAACTATAGATGGGGAACAGGTTAAAGTACCGGAAGGGACGACCGTACTATCAGCTGCCAGAAAACTGGGTATAGAAATACCAACTCTCTGTTATCATCCGGATCTTACCCGTCACGGGGCCTGCCGGGTCTGTGAAGTGGAGGATGTAGCCCATAATCGATCTCTGGCCAGCTGTGTTACTCCGGTTATTGAAGGTATGGAAATTAGCACCAGGAGCAGGAGGGCCAGGAAGGCCCGGCGGAGAAATGTTTCTTTACTGCTGGCCAATCATCCCAATGATTGTCTGGGCTGTGATAGAAGTGGAACCTGTGAACTTCAGGAAATTGCTCATGATTTAAGTATTCGAACCAGGGAAATAGAAAAATATGAGGGTGAGACCAGGGATATTACCCCAGATAAAACAGGACCGGCTCTTAAAAGAGAACCCAATAAGTGTATACTGTGCGGCCGCTGTGTCCGTATCTGTGAAGAGGTACAGGGTGTTTCAGCTCTTCAGTTTAGTAACCGGGGATTTGATTCTATAGTTACAACTGCCTTTGACCTGCCCCAGAGTGAGATTAACTGTGCCAACTGTGGACAGTGTGCGACCGTTTGCCCGGTGGGAGCAATTGTGGAAAAAAATGAAATTTATCATGTCTGGCAGGCTCTTGAAGCTGATGATAAACATGTAGTTGTTCAGACCGCGCCCTCTATTCAGGCCACCCTGGGAGAAGAATTCGGTATGGAGCCGGGTACTGTGGTGACCGGTAAAATGGTTACAGCCTTGAGGAAGCTGGGCTTTGATCGAGTTTTTTCAACTGAGTTTACAGCTGATTTGACAATCATGGAAGAGGGATATGAGTTTCTGGCCCGACTGGAAGGTAATGAAAAATTACCACATATTACTTCCTGCTGTCCGGGCTGGGTTAAATTTGCCGAGCATAATTATCCTGATTTACTGAATCATCTTTCTTCAGCTAAATCCCCACAGCAGATGTTTTCTGCTCTGGCTAAAAGTTATTACCCTGATCTGACAGGTATTAAACCAGAAAAAATATATACTGTCTCTATTATGCCCTGTACTGCCAAAAAGTTTGAAAAAGACAGAGCCGGAATAAATGGTGGCCCCTTAAAAGATACTGATGCTGTTCTTACTACCCGTGAACTGGCCTTAATGATTAAAGAAATTGGGATTGATCTCAATCATCTGCCAGAAGATGAATATGATGAACTGCTGGGTAAATCCACGGGTGCCGGTACTATCTTTGGAACTACAGGTGGGGTAACAGAAGCTGCAGTAAGGACCGTAAAAGAGAAGCTGACCGGTGAACCTCTGGAAAGACTGGAGCTGGGATTTGTTGGAGTACAGGATAAAGAAATTGAGATAGGAGATAGAACTATTAAGGTGGCTATTGTTAGTGGTCTGGGTAATACAGGAGAACTTTTAAAAGATGTGCGGGAAGGAACTTCAGAGTATGATTTTATTGAGGTTATGGCCTGTCCTCACGGCTGTGTGGGGGGTGGAGGGCAGCCGCTTCCCGTTGATAAAGAAAAAAAAGACAGAAGGGCAGAAGGTCTGGGCAGTATTGATCAGGCCAAAACAATAAGGAAATCTCATGAAAACCCGATGATTAAAAAGGTTTATGAGGACTATCTAGAAGAGCCCTTAAGCCGGCGTGCTCATAGACTGCTGCATACTGAGTACAGGAGACGTCCCAAAAATTAGGGAGAGCACCCTGTCTTTTCTTTTGAATCTGACAAAATTTTATAGTATAATTAAACCACTATTGACTGTATAAACGGTTGATAGTGGTTTTTATTTTAGAAGGAGGATAAAAATGGATTATGATCTTGATGTGGAGGAGTTTTGGCAGGAAAATGAAAAGTGTTTTCAGCCTTTTTCGACTGATAAACCCAGGGTTCCTTTAAGTTTCTGGCTTGATGATCATTATTTATTTGAAGCTGTGGAAATTTCTTCTACAATCAAATATTATAAAGATCAGGAATATCGGATGAAAATACATAAAAAAATGAATAAGATAACCGACCGGGAGCTGGGTAGAACTTTTTATCCAGAAAAGGAAAGACGGGTTAAAGAAGAACGATTTGAAGTGATTATGGGTTCTCAAAGAAAATATACAGAAGGAGGAACCCCCTGGCTGGAATCAGATGTAGAGACCATTGATGATGTTAAGCATCTGAATGAACGTAATAAAAAACTGGATATGGAAAATGAGATTTTTCCTCAGGGCTGGGAGCAAGAAAAAGATCGATATGAACGTATGACCGGAGAGAAACTTAAACTGGGTGGTAATTATTCCCGGGGGCCGGCTACAATGGCAACCAGTATACTGGGCACGGAAAACACATGTGTGTTTATGATGGAAGAAGAAAAAATCATGAATGATTTTTTTAAAATTATGACTGATAAATTAATTGAATATCATCATGTGTTAATGGAAAAAACGGCCCAGGAAAATGATGGTGGATATCAAATTAATGATGATAACTGTTATTTATTTCCTCCCCAGCAGTATGAAAAATACTGTGCTCCTTTTATGGAAAAGATTTTTGCCGAATTTGCCCCAACAGAAAATGACAGCCGTTTTCAGCATTCGGACAGCAGTATGGGCCATTTAATGCCTATCCTCAGAGAGCTGGGGGTTAATGGAGTAAATTTCGGTCCTGATCTGCATCCAGCTGAGATTAGAGAGGCTATGCCGAATGCTGTTATTCACGGACAGATTCCGCCACTGGTTTTAAGAGATGGTACACCTGATGAAATAATTGATACTGTGATTCGTGATATCGAAGCAGTGGGTGGTGATGGAGGTCTGGTTGAGGTTCCGGCCGGGAGTGTGGCCGCCGGGACTTCTTTTGAAAATCTTCGGATATATATGTGGGCTGTGGAAAAGTACGGTCGTTATGATAATTAATATACTTGAGCATAAGATATTCTAAAGTAGAATGATAGGAGAATGAAAAAAATGATATTAAAAATATATTTTGATAAGCAGATTAACTAATAGATTAAAGGAGGAGCCTTTATTGCGGAAATTAAGACTTGGTTTTATAGGGAACTGGGGCCATGGGAGCCGGGTAGTAAACCTGTTTAGAAAAGACACACCTGAGAAGGTCAAACTTGCCGGGCTGGCTAAAGTGAATGCAGAGGAAAAATTCTGGGAACTACCCTCCAGATATAATAGTGTTCCCCGGTATGAAAATTATGATAAAATGCTCCAGGAAATTGATCTGGATGCTGTTGTGGTCAGCACCAGACTTGAAAATATAAATAGGGCGATTATCAGGTCTTTAAATACCGGCTGCAGTGTGCTTTCCGAAAAGCCGGTGGCCGCTAATTTTTATGAACTTGATGACCTTAATCGAGCTCTTCAGAGCTGTGGTCGGGAATTACTCTTACTGCTGGATAATAGAGCTCATCCTTATTTAAAAGCAGTTAAAGAAACTGTAGATTCTTCGGCTATCGGGAATCCGGTAATCGTAAATGCCCGCAAATCATATCCCTGGAATCGAAGCAGGGTGGATGATTTCCCTCTAGAACTGGGGGGCACAATTGGCTGGGTAGGGATTCATGCTCTTGATTTCATTAATGCGGCTACCGGTTTAACATTTAATAGAGTTACCGGTATGGAGTCCAATCAGATCGATGCTTCTCTGGGCCGCTGTCCGGATAATGTGGGTCTTGTTATGGAGCTCAGCAATGGAGCTCATGCAACAATCAGTCTTGATTATCATCGGCCTCAGGCTTCTCCAACCCATGGAGATGACTGGCTGAGGGTGGTTGGAGATAAAGGTACAATTGAAGCAAATTTATCAAAAAACAAAGTGCACTGCTGTACTGATCAAAAAGCAGATAAAGAAATTAATATACCAGCAGGAGATGACTATTTCAGAGAGTATTTTGAATTTTTGCTCCAGGGCCATTACCGGGAAAAATTTAGTAAAATGACACAATTATCACTGCATATGACCGCTTCCTGTATAATAGCTCAGATGGGAGTAAATACGGAAAAGATAAGAGAAGTCCCGGAAAAATACAGGGTAAGCTGAAGTTAGTTTAGAATAATAGCTGTTTAAAAAAGTGAAATGAAAACGAGCCGGGAAAAATCATTAATTTTTTCAACCAGAGGGGGTTTTTATATGTCAATCAAAGAGAAGGTAACTGCTCAGGCCCGCCAGGCAAAAGAGGCTTCTCGCCAGTTGTCCGGTATGTCCTCAGCAAAGAAAGATGAAGCTTTAAATAGTATAGCCCGGAGGCTGGAGAATTCAGGGGACCGGATTATGAAAATAAATAAAGAAGATATGGAGCGGGGGCGGGAGGAAGGCCTTTCTGATGCTCTTCTGGACAGATTGAAGTTAACAGAAGAGCGTATCCAAAAAATGGCTTCAGGTCTCCGTGATATAGCAGGTCTGGAAGATCCCATTGGTGAGGTGACCAGAATGTGGAAGCGGCCCAATGGACTTCATGTGGGCCAAATTCGTGTTCCGCTGGGAGTTATCGGGATTATTTATGAAGCCCGTCCCAATGTTACGGTTGATGTGGCCGGTCTGTGCTTAAAAGCCGGTAATGCAGTTCTGCTGAGAGGAGGTTCCAGTGCTTTTCGTTCCAATCAGGTACTTACAGGAATTATTTCTGATGTTTTACGGGAAACTGGTTTTCCCGGGAGCACAGTTCAGCTGGTCCAGACAACTGATCGAAGGGCAGTGGAAACCATATTTACTTTAAATGAATATCTGGATGTATTAATTCCCCGGGGGGGACCCGGTCTGATCAAAAGAGTTGTTGAGGAGTCCAGTGTACCGGCTATTCAGACCGGAGTTGGCAACTGTCACATTTTTGTGGATAGTACAGCTGACCGGGATATGGCTCTAAATATTGTTGATAATGCC
Source organism: Halanaerobiaceae bacterium (assembly GCA_003553225.1). Classification (GTDB taxonomy): domain Bacteria; phylum Bacillota; class Halanaerobiia; order Halanaerobiales; family Halarsenatibacteraceae; genus T1SED10-99. The sequence goes on along the minus strand of PWDW01000023.1, from coordinate 22,102 downwards.
AAAACGGATCGTCCTGCTGTCTGTAATGCTCTGGAGACTCTGCTGGTACATGAAGATATTGCCGGTGATTTTTTACCTGAGCTGGAAAAACGTTTTTCCGGTCGGGTGGAATTAAGAGGCTGTGAAAAAACCCGGAATATTATCCCGGACATTTATGAGGCCCGAGAATCAGACTGGGAAGAAGAATATCTGGATTATATTTTAGCTATTCGGGTGGTGGATAATATTGATCAGGCCCTGGACCATATTTTTACCTATGGAAGCATGCATTCAGAGGCTGTTGTAACCGAGGATTACAGTAAGGCCAACCGTTTTCTGGAAGAAGTTGATGCGGCTGCGGTTTATGTTAATGCTTCAACCCGATTTACCGATGGTGGTGAATTTGGACTGGGTGCCGAAACCGGAATCAGCACTCAAAAGCTGCATGCCCGGGGGCCTATGGGCCTAAAAGAACTAACTACCACCAAGTATATTATTCGGGGTAAGGGCCAGGTCAGATAGCTGAGCCCCGGAAAAAAGATAATCCTTTTTATACGTAATGCTTGACATGTAGTGAAAGAGTAAAAACAAATAGAAAGTGAAATAAGAAAAAATATTGTGCTGAGGGGGAGATGTAATGAAACTCTGTGTTATAGGCCTGGGCCAGATGGGAACAACTATTATTCAGGGCATAAGGGCAGAAAATATTTTTGCAGGTGAGGATATTGTCGGGTGTGACCCCCGGGCTGAAGAAATAGATTCTCAAAAGCTGGGGGAGATCAGTATTATTGAGGATAATAGAGTGGGTGTTAAAAAGGCTGACATAATTTTAATAGCCGTAAAACCGCAGATATTAATGAAAGTTCTCGATGAAATTAAAGATCTGCTGGAGGATAAACTGTTGATTTCTATTGCCGCCGGAGTTAAAATAGATAGAATTAGTACCAGTTTACCTTCTTCTGTGCGTAAAGTCAGGGTAATGCCCAATACTCCGGCCCTTATTAAATCAGGAGTTTCAGCCCTGAGTTTTGGTGATAATTGTAATGAAGAAGATCACAGGCTGGTTCAAAAAATATTTAGGGGAATCGGTGAAACAGTCGAAATAGAAGAGAAACTGATGGATGCCGTCACCGGGTTGAGCGGCAGTGGACCTGCCTATGTGTATACCATAATTGAAGCACTAAGTGATGGGGGAGTGCTTAAGGGTCTGCCCCGGAAACAGGCTCGCCGACTGGCTGCTGCTACAGTTCTGGGAGCGGCCCGAATGGTGCTGGAGACTGATAAACATCCGGCCCAGCTGAAGGATATGGTTACCTCTCCGGCGGGAACCACGATTGCCGGACTGGAAGAACTGGAGAAGGGGGCTTTGCGTTCTACTTTAATCAGTGCTGTAAGCAGGGCGGCTGATAGATCAGCAGAGCTGGGTGAATAAGATAAAAGGAGGATCCGGGTTGGGGAGATTGATTTTTACAAGTCAAAATGAAAAAGAGACTAAAAGAGTTGGTCAGTTAATGGGTAAAAGTGTTAAGCCAGGTCAAATTATTTTGCTTTATGGGGACCTGGGAGCAGGAAAAACTGTTTTTGTAAAAGGCCTGGCCCGGGGACTGGAAATTGAGCAAAAAATCACCAGTCCGACCTATGTTTTGATCAATGAATATCAGGGCCGGTTACCCCTTTTTCATATGGATTTTTATCGTCTGGATGACAGCAGTCAGCTGGAAGATATTGGCTTTGCCGATTATTTATATAGATCCGGAGTTACTGCCGTGGAGTGGCCTACAATTGCCGAAGAATATATCGGACAAAGTTTTTTAAAAATATGTTTTGAAAATAAAGGTTCGAACAGCAGAAAAATTGTTTTTAGGGCTTCCGGTGAACAGTCGGAGGAGCTTGCTGCTGTTTTCTCTGAGGAGTTATTGGATGTTTTATCTGAAGAAAGGTTGGATATAGATGAAAGTAATGGGTGTTGACACGGCTACTGATACAGCAGCTGTCGGTCTGGTTGATGATAATATAATACTGGGTGAGGTGAACCTTCATCTGCATCACCGGCACAGTGAACGTCTTCTTTTAAATATTAAACATCTGCTGGATGAACTGCAGGTAGAAAAAAAAGAGCTGGACGGTTTGGCGGTGGGCCTGGGACCTGGTTCTTTTACCGGTCTGCGTATAGGAGTGACTACATTTAAGATAATGGCCCAGTTTCTGGAAGTTCCGGTGGTTGGGCTCTCCACTCTGGAAATTTTGGCAGCAGGATTAAATTATCATTCAGGTTATTTTGTGCCCCTGATTGATGCCCATAACCAAAGGGTTTATACCGCTTTATTTTCTACTTCAAAAAAGGATGGTTTTTTGGAGCGCCACTGGTCCGATAGAGCTCGAAAACTGGAGGTCCTGATTGCAGAACTGGCAGAATTCAAATCGGAAGGATTTTTTTATCCGGTGGGTGATGGGGCTCTAAATTATAGAACTCTGCTCGAAGACTCCAAACTTAATTTTCAATTTCTACCTCCAGAACATAACTATCCACGGGGCGCTGCTGCTGCTCTTCTGGGACAGAAGTATCTCAAAAAGGGCTGCAGAGACAGCTATCAGGATTTAGTGCCCCGGTATATGAAAAAGGCCCATACCCCCAAAAAAAGTTGAGGCAAAGATAAAAATGTAAGATTAATATAAAATTATTGTAGAATTATTGACCTCTCGGAGTTGAATAGTTTATGTCTGTTAAAATTGCTCAAATGACTGAAAATGATTTGACCCGGGTAATGGAAATAGAACAGGAATCTTTCAGTACCCCCTGGTCCCTTAACTCTTTTCAGCGGGAACTGCAGGATGATATGTATTCTATATATTTAAAAGCCAGCCATAATCAAAACCTGGTGGGTTATATAGGTGGCTGGTTGATAATGGAAGAACTGCATATTACAAATTTAGCTGTAGACTGCAGATATAGACGCCGGGGGATTGCTTCCCTGCTGCTTGCAGAGCTGTTAAAAAGGGCTGGAAAACAGGGTATCGACTATGCTATTCTGGAGGTTAGAAAATCCAACCGGGCAGCCCTTGAATTATACCGGAGTTTTGATTTTAAAGAAGTCGGGCAGAGAAAGAATTATTACCAGAATGATAGAGAAGATGCTTTGATTATGAGAAAGGAGCTGGAATGTGAATTGTAAAAAAGATATATTTATCCTGGCCCTGGAAACTTCATGTGATGAGACTGCGGCCGCGGTTACCAGAAATGGTCTGGATATATTATCCAGTGTGGTTTCCTCTCAGATTGATTTGCATGAAAAATTTGGGGGAGTGGTACCTGAACTGGCTTCCCGTAAACATCTGGAATTCATTAATCCTGTTATCGAAGAATCTCTGGCCCAAGCTGGAGTGCATAAAGAAGAGCTTGATGCAGTAGCTGCAACTTGTGGACCGGGCCTGGTGGGCAGTTTGCTGGTGGGTTTATCTGCGGCCAAAACACTTTCTTTTTTGCTGGATGTGCCTTTGATAGGAGTTAATCATATCCTGGGCCACATCTATGCCAATTTTATTTCTCATCCCGAACTTCAGACTCCGGTGCTCTGTCTTACAGTCTCAGGAGGCCATACTGATCTGCTTTATTTTGAAGATCTGAAAAGTTATGAAATACTGGGCCGGACCCGGGATGATGCTGCCGGTGAGGCTTTTGATAAAATTGCACGTTTTCTGGAACTGGGTTATCCGGGGGGGCCTGTTATTGAAAAACTGGCCCGGGAAGGTGATTCCGGGGCTGTTGATTTCCCCCGGGCTGAATTTAAAGATGATACCCTGGATTTTAGTTTTAGTGGTCTAAAAACTGCGGTTATAAATTATGTACACAATCAGCGGCAGAAAGATGAAAAAATCAACAAAGCTGATATTGCGGCTTCTTTTCAAAAAACTGTTTTTGATATGCTGATAAAAAATGTAATTAAGGCAGCAAATAAAATGGAAGTGAAAAGTGTAGTGCTGGCCGGGGGAGTGGCCGCCAATGAGAAATTTCGCTGTAGACTGGAAAATGAGCTGACCTCAAAAAAGTTACCTTTATTTTACCCGGAGCGGAAATACTGTACCGATAATGCAGCTATGATTGGAGCTGCCGGTTATTATCAGTTTTTGAACCGGGATTTTGCCGCTTTGGATTTAAATCCAGAACCGGGCCTTAGGCTCTAATTTTATTGTATAATCTGTAAAATCTTAGTTTATAAACAATTTAGGGAAGCTGTTTCATTAAAAAACAAAAGGAGATATAGATGGTTATAACAGGTAAACACAAGTATCTGCTGTTAAAAACAGTTCAGGAGAAAAACATTCTTCCACTCACCTCAGTTTGTGACCTTAACTGTCTTTTCTGCAGCCATCACCAGAATCCCCCCGATATAGAAACCTATCAGTTTGGTCATCTGGATAAAAGTTTAGTAAAGGAACTAATAAACTATCTGCCCCGGCAGGGGCCGGTCACTATTGGTGAATCGGCCAGTAAAATAAATGAAGGAGAGCCCCTGCTTTATCCCCATTTTAATGAAGTTATGCGGACCCTGCGCAGCAAATTTCCGGATAAAGAAATCCGGCTGACTACTTCCGGCAGTTTACTGGATCAAAAGCTGGTATTTTTTTTAAAAGAACAAAAACCACTTACGATAAACCTATCTTTGAATTGTGCCAGCCCCCAAAAGAGAAAAGAGATTATGAATGATCCCCGACCGGAGGCGGTTTTCAGGGCCCTGAGCTATCTAAAAAAAGAGAATATTTCCTATAATGGCAGTATTGTCCTCACAGAGAAAAATTATTTAGAAACTCTTGAGAGGTCAGCCGCTATACTGTCCACTCATGGTGCCCGGACCATAAGAGTGTTTGTGCCGGGCATCACCCGCTATTACAGTGGTGAACTAAAACCCATGAAACAAAAAGATGAAAAAAAACTAAATGCAGAAGTACTCAACCTGCAGAAAAAATATAAGCTGCCGATCATAAAAGAGCCCCCATATTTGAAAGACTTTCAAGCCCGGATTCAGGGTGTTGTCCCCGATAGTCCGGCCGGAAAAGCCGGGCTGCAGACAGGAGATATTATTGCTGATGTCGGGGATAAAAATCTGTTGACCAGGATTGATAAATTTAAAGTTCTCAAAAAAGCTGAAAATCCGGTGCTGAAAATAACAAAAAAGAATAAAGAGACCAAAAAAGTAAAAATTAATAAAAAGAGCGGGGTCCGCCCGGGCCTTATTCTGCACAGTGATATTTCATCTCTTCTAATAAACCGCATTCAACAGCTTGTAAATAAATATAAACCGGCAAAGATAGCACTGATAACTTCTGTTCTGGCAGAGGGTATGATGGATAAGCTGGTTAAAATGGTTCACAAAGAGATACCCCGGGCTCAGGAGTGTCTGCAGCTTTTGGTGGTAGAGAACCATTATTTTGGAGGTAATATAAAAGCAGCTGGTCTGCTCACTACCGGAGATATACTTAAAAAATTGAAGGAGAGAAAGGCTCTAAAGCCGGACATTCTGCTTGTACCCCAGAAAATTTATGGATTTTCCGGTACAGATCTGAGGGATGAAAGTTATCAAAAATTAGAAGACCGGGGTCTGCAGGTAGAACTGCTGTGATTTTCTTTTTTAAAAAATAGCAGCATAAAAAGAGTTATTTAGAGAATAAAAGAGTAATATGGATTAAAACAGAGTTAAATTGAAATAATTGCAGTTTAATGATAGTTTTGCTATTTGATTTTATTTTGAGAGTGAGTTATTATTTACACAGTTGTTATTAGCACTCACTTAAATTGAGTGCTAACAAAAAATTGACGTTAAATAAATATATATCTAGAAGGAGGTTAATGGTATGCAAATAAGACCACTTAATGACAATGTTGCCGTAAAGTATGTTGAAAAAGAACAGAAAGAGGAGACTGAAGGAGGAATTGTTCTTCCCGACACCGCAAAAGACGATGACAAAAAACCTCAGCAGGGAAAAATTATTGCGCTGGGAAATCAGGTAGGAAAAGAAGTTGATATTGACCTTAAGGTTGGGGATCTGGTTGTTTTTGATAAGTATGCCGGTTCAAAGGTAAATATCGAAGATGAAGAATATGTTATTTTGAATATTGAAGATGTACTTGCTGTACTTGAATAAATAAAATAAAACTATAACAGGAGGGATACATATGGCTAAAGAGATGAAATATGGTGAAGATGCTCGCAGAAAGCTAGAAGATGGAATAGATACTCTTGCTAGTTCTATTAAAATTACTCTGGGCCCAAAAGGCAGAAATGTTGTTCTTGAAGAAAGCTTTGGCGCCCCTACAATTACCAATGACGGTGTATCAATCGCCGAAGAAATAGAGGTAAGCAATCATTTTGAAAATATGGGAGTACAGGCTGTCAAAGAAGTAGCCACCAATACCAATGATGCCGCCGGAGACGGTACAACCACTGCAACCGTTCTTGCGGAAGCTATTTTCAAAAAAGGACTTAAAAACGTGGCCGCAGGAGCCAATCCCATTCAGTTAAAAGACGGTATTCTTAAAGCTGTAAGACAGCTGACTGATGAAATTGCCAAGGTCAGCCGCCCGGTAGAAGGCAAAGAATCCGTTTCTCAGATTGCTTCCATTTCCGCCGGTAATGATGAAGAAGTTGGTAAGCTTATTGCCGGAGCCATGGAAAAAGTTGGTCAGGATGGAGTTATCTCTGTAGAAGAATCAAGGGGTATGGAAACCACCCTTGATGTAGTGGAAGGTATGCAGTTTGACCGCGGTTATCAGTCTCCCTATATGGTTACTGATACTGAAACAATGGTTGCCGATATGGATGATCCTTATATTCTGATTACTGATGAAAGTATTTCCAATATCCAGGATATCCTGCCCCTGCTCGAGCAGGTTGCTCAATCCGGAAGCCCACTGCTTATAATTGCTGATGATGTTGAAGGTGAAGCTCTGGCTACTCTGGTGGTTAACAAAGTTAGAGGAACCTTTGACTGTGTAGCAGTTAAAGCTCCCGGATTTGGAGACCGCAGGAAAGAAATGCTGGAAGATATTGCAATTCTGACCGGAGGCCGCCTGATTACCGAAGATCTCGGCCTGCAGCTGGAAAATGTAACCATGGATGATCTTGGTCAGGCCGGCAGTGTAACCGTTACTGCTGATGATACCACAATAGTTGAAGGTGCCGGAAATGAAGAAGATATTCAGAATAGAATTGCAAAATTAAGAAGACAGATTGAAAACACCGATTCCGATTATGATAGAGAAAAATTGGAAGAGCGACTGGCCAAACTGGCCGGTGGAGTGGCCGTAATTAAGGTTGGAGCTGCCACTGAAACCGAACTTAAAGAAAAACAGCACCGCTATGAAGACGCTCTGTCCGCCACCCGGGCCGCAGTTGATGAAGGTCTGGTTTCCGGTGGAGGAGTAACCTATCTGGACATTATACCGGCTCTTGATGAGCTGGATGTTGACGGAGATGAAGCTACCGGAGTTAATATTGTGCGTCAGGCTCTGGAAGCACCACTGCGTCAGATAGCCAATAATGCCGGACTGGAAGGCTCTGTTGTAGTAGAGAAAATTAAGAACAAGGAACCCGGTGTAGGATTAAATGCACTTACCGGTGAATATGTTAACATGATAGAGGCCGGAATTATAGATCCGGCAAAAGTAACTCGCTCCGCACTACAGAATGCCGCCAGTGCTTCGGCAATGCTCCTGACAACCGAGTGTCTGGTTGCAGATAAGTCAGATGATGATGATGACAATGGCGGCGGTGGAGCCCCCGGAGGAGGCGGAATGCCTGCCGGTGGAATGGGCGGAGGAATGCCCGGTGGAATGGGCGGTATGATGTAATTTAGATACCCCGCTCTTTTATACCCCAATTTAAATCCATGATAAAATTAAAAACAAGATAAATAGAATCAAAGCAGAGAAGGCGGTATATTCCTCTTAATCAGGATTATACCGCCTTTTGTTTATTTTATATAATTGACAAATAATTTCTACAATTGTATACTAATTTAGTAAAAAGTAATATTAATTACAGCAGTAAATTATATTAATTACCGGATAAAGTTTAAAATAATTTCAGGAGGGAGTAAAATGGAATTTGTTTTCTCAGAAAAATGTCTGGATTACCGGGCACCGGGACATCCAGAAAATCCTGAACGGGTAAAACTTATGGTGGATTTTCTTGAAAAAAAAGGAGCAGTTTTTGTGGAGCCCAAAATCTGCAGGGAACGGGATTTAAAGCTTATCCATACTCCCGGGCATATAGAGAAGGTTAAAAATAATTCCTTTTCTGATCCGGACTGTCCCAATTATAAAAATATATATTTTTATGCCCGGCTCGCGGCCGGAGCGGCGATAAAGGCCGCTGAAAAAGAAAGATTCTCTTTAATGCGCCCCCCGGGCCATCATGCCGGGCCTGATTATGTAAAAGGGTTTTGTTATTTTAACAATATAGCTCTGGCAGTTGAGAAAACAGGTCGTCCCACTCTTATTATTGATTTTGATGGACATCACGGCAATGGGACCCAGGATATATTTATGGGCCGCCAGGATATAACCTATATGTCTCTGCATAAAAATATTTTTCCGGGTACCGGCCTCAGGATTCAGGATAACTGCTATAATCACCGTTTTCAAAAAGAACCAAAAGAAAAGAATTACCTGGAAGTCATGAACAGATTTTTAAAGAAGATTACGAGTGAAAGAAATTTTGAGCAAATTGCGGTTTCGGCTGGTTTTGATGGTTTTGCCCGGGATCCCCTGGCTTCACTGGGACTGCAGTCCTCCAGTTATTACAAAATTGGACGTATGATTGGAAAACTGGGCTGTCCGGTGTTTGCCGTTCTGGAAGGGGGCTATGTGGCCGAACATATGGGTGAAAATGTTTATAATTTTGTTCAGGGTCTTGAAGGAAATAAGGAGAGCGGACCTTTATAAGCCCGCTCCCGGGATGAATATCCGAAGTTGATTAACAAGATAATTCAAACCATATATTAATATTAGACAGCTTTCTGGGTTGAAAAATTAATTTTGAGCCAGGTTTGCAGTACCAGGCTACAACATTACCGTTAAATCAACAACCTTTAAAAAATCAACTCTGATATTTGGGGCTGCATTTTTTCATTATTCATTTTTTTAAGCAGTTCTTCGTTATAATTCCTATGCAGCAGCTTCCTGCAGTCGAAGTTTCAACCATTTTTATCTGCAGTCAGTTGGGATTGGTGGCCTTCTGATATTCTTATCTTATTCAGATCTTATTCAGATTATCAAATTCAATTTTGTTTATCTGACGGCCTTGATAGCTCTTATAATGTTTCAGAGGCTAATAAGTCCAGTTGGCTTGCCTTTAAAGTATTGTCTGTTCCCATCAGGAGCAGTTATAGGCTGAAATTTCTGCTCCAAAAGCTGAACCATATTTTAGTTTTACACCTCAAGATCCACCGGTTTACCATCAATATAAACAGCGGTTAATCCCGGTGATACACTCAGGGGATCACCCTCCAGGACAACAAGATCGGCATCTTTGCCTTTTTCCAGACTTCCGACTCTGTCTGCTATACCGAGTATTTGGGCGGGATTTATGGTAATTGTTTTTAAGGCTTCATCTTTATTCATACCCGCTTCTGCTGACAGTGCAGCCAGGATATTGAGCTTATCAACAGGTATAACCGGGTGATCTGTCATCACAGCAACATTAATACCGGCTTCTGCCAGTACGGCGGTTGTTTTAAAATCTCTCTTTTTTAATTCAACTTTAGTGCGGGCTGAAAGGGAAGGCCCGACAACCGCTGAAATATCGGCCCTGCTCAGTTCATCGGCAATAAGATGTCCCTCTGTACAGTGTTCAATGGTCAACTCAAAATTAAACTCACGGGAAATTCTGATAGCAGTCATAATATCATCCGCCCGGTGAGCATGAGCTTTTAACGGCAGTTCACCCTGCAGCACCCGGGCCAGGCTTTCCCATTTGATATTACGTTCAAAAGGTTTGTCTTCTTTTTGGTTTTGTTTATTGTTTATATAATCTTCAGTCTGCTGGAACGCTTTTCTCATTTCTGCAGCCACAGCCATTCTGGTTGTAGGACTCTGGTCTTTATTCTTATATACCCTTTTGGGATTTTCACCAAAGGCAGCTTTAATCCCAACCGGATTTTTGATGACCATATTATCAACAATCTGTCCCTGTGTTTTAAGAGCCAGGCTTTCTCCACCTATTATATTGGCACTACCCGGACTTATCATTACCGTGGTTACTCCACTGGTCCGGGCGTCTTTAAGGCCTTCATCATCAGGATTAATGGCGTCAATTGCTCTCAGGTGAGGGGTCACGGGATCGGTCATTTCATTGTAGTCTTTTCCCTCCCAGCCCACACCTTCTTCACCAATACCCACATGAGTATGAGCATCAATTAAACCCGGAATTACTGTTGCCTCCGGATATTCATGAACCCGGGCCTGCTGTGGTATATCAATGTCTTTTCCGATATCAGTTATTTTACCTTCTTTGATTAGAATAACACCGTCTGAAATTGTTTTTTGGGGGCCCATGGTTTTGATGGTACCAGCTTTTACAGCATCCATATACTATCTCCTCCAGTTTTTAGATTATTAAATGTAAACAAATATAAATGTTACTAAAAAAATGGGCAGGTAAAGTGAGATTAATGTAGAATATTAAATATTATAGATAATGATTAATCAGGGTCATATTTTTGTCTTGGAATATAGAAGAATCTAGAATTAATATGAACATAATTATTAATATAATTATAAAGAAGCATTATAAAACAGTAAAGCAGTTTATAGTTATATCCTATTAACTATTTTCTGGATTAATTTAATATTTCCTGTTTATAAAAACAAAAGTTAACAAAAAGAGTTTTGGGCAGCAGCCAGGCCTGAACAGTTCAACAATATTTCTTCAGAATTTTATCGATTTTTAATTGAGAAATTCCTGCTTTTGGACAGGGTTAAAATGAATCGATGTTTTACCGAATTCCTGCAGAGGAAATCCTGTGAGGTTAAGTGGGAGTTAAGAAGTCAGGATGGTTAAAGATAACTGTGAGCAGATAACTGAAAGAAGATGACTGGAAAAGTCTGATAGATTATATTAAAAAAGATTAGAGCCAGGCTGAAGAGAAAAGGGTATAGGATACGATATTGGAGAACAGATATGGAAGAAATCAATAATAGAACAGGGATTTAAGAAATCAAAATAAGAGAATGGAATATAAAAAAACTATATTGAGGGGGCTAAAAACAAATGGTTGAACCGATGAGGTCCACCTGGGAGGGTGAGATGACACCTCGAAAGAGATTCAACAATCAGATGAATTATAAGCCTGTGGACCGTTGTTTTAATAGGGAGTTTGGATTCTGGGAGGAGAATTTTAAAAAATGGAATTTGTTTCGTGAACACAATGTAGTTAACAATCATCAGGCAGCACAATTATTTAGTTTTGATCCTATAGTTGATATAGGGGGCAATATTTGGCTGGAACCGGCTTTTGAATATAAAGTTATCAAGGAAACCGGGGACAAAAAGATAATTAGAAATGAGGAGGGCTTGACTGCGGAAATTCCCAAAGATGAGCATGAAACCATTCCCCATTTTGTGGATTCAGCCGTAAAAAAACCTTCTGATTGGGAGAAAATAAAAGAAAACAGGATGCAGATAGATGATCCGGCCCGCAAGGTGGATATCCCGGCTTTAAAACAGAAACATCCCGCAGATAGAGAATATCCCCTGGGTGTTCACTGTGGATCAATGATTGGTAAAATTAGAGACCTGCTTACCTTTGAGGGGCTGGCCTATGCTGTGCATGATTATCCGGATATGGTTGAGGATATGGTGGAGACCTGCTGTCTTCTGGTAGAAAATTTTCTGGACCAGGTGCTGCCCCATTTTGAATTTGATTTTGCTTCCGGCTGGGAAGATATCTGTTTTAAAAGCGGGCCTCTGGTCTCGGTGGATTTTTTTCGTTCTGTAGTTGTTCCTCGATATAAAAGAATAGGAAAAAAACTGCATCAGAGTGATATTAATATCTGGTATACTGACTGTGATGGTGATATAAATCCTATATTGCCCTATATGATGGAAGCTGGTATAAACTGTATGTTTCCATTTGAGGTAAATTCCAGCGGACATCCGGGAAAGGCTCTGGAAAAATATGGAAAAGAACTGCGGATAATGGGTGGGGTGGATAAAATGGCACTTGGTTCAGGACCGAAAAAGATAGATGAATATCTGGAGAGTCTTGTGCCCTATGTAAAAAGAGGAGGCTTTATTCCCCATGTTGACCACCGCTGTCCACCGGATGTAAAGGAAGAGGATTACCTGTATTATCTGGACAAAAAAGAGGAATTATTCGGTTAATTGTTCTTTGATAAATACTACTTCAGTGAGCAGCAATAATTTTTGCATAATAAATATGGTTATTTTCCCAAACTACTGCTGAATACTGGTATCTGCAGAAAACCCAAAATGTATCCCTACATGCATTCAGATTAATGAAGCATTCAGATTAATTAAATAGAAAGCCCACTTCTCTCCGGCTGACATCATGGCAGCTGCTGGAAGCAAAAAAAAACCATTTAGGTATTTACATTTCGGGATATTGATTATATAATATAAACACAAAAGAAATAACGTTACTACCTGTCTACTTTATTTATTATTTAAATAAAGTATAATTTTGTATAATTCTTATAATCTAATATAAGCTGTAATATGAGCTGTTTACTTATATCAGCCAGGATTATTTCCTGGCAGCCGCTTATCAGATTTTGAATTATTGAACAAAATTGGGTATAACGATTTTTTTAATCCATATTAATAAGTTTATAAGACCCCTATTATTTGCCTCTGATTTGAGGTATGATAGGGGTTTTTATATCAAAAATCGAGCCCTATCTTTGTGCCCTGGCCTACAGTTTTATATGATATTTAATTAAAATCAGGCTCAATTATCAAATTAAACCGGCTGAATTTCTGATTATTTAATAATTTATTATTGTTATAAAAGAAAGCTGTTTATAAAGGGAGGTGATAAGAGGCGGTAAACATGTATATTAATTAGAATAAATAATAGTATGCTGGGTGTTTGGCCAGACTTAAAAAATATGGGGAGGTAAACAAAAAAATGTTTAAACGAAAATATTTTTTAACAGGCCTCTTAAGCTTGATTCTGATGCTATTTCTGGTAGCCGGTTTTTCTGCAGCTGAAAGTCGTGAGCTGGGAGGACGTTTGACCGGTGATGAGATGTGGACCTATGAAGCTCTGGAGGAATATAACCAGGCACCAACATTTGATGATATGGTTGCTGAAGGAGAACTGCCCTCAGTTACTGAAAGACTGCCGGATAACCCCCGGGTTGTCAAAGAAACTATGATGGTAGATGGAATTGGAGAATATGGTGGTGTCTGGCGGGATACATTTGCTGTTCCCGTTGAGGGCTGGAACTGGGCTGCCGGCCAAACTCAGGGCTATTTTGGCATAAATCAGATGGTTCAGCAGGGTCTGGTAGATCTGGGTCCGATGTGGATGATGGAAGTTCCGGAAGCAAGACCCAGATTGGCCACAGACTGGGAATGGTCGGAAGATGGTACTACTTTGACCATGAATTTAATGGAAGGAGTAAAGTGGTCAGATGGTGAACCATTTACAGCTGATGATGTTGTTTTCACCTATGAGGATATGATATTAAACGCCACTATTCCCAGTGTGGCGGGAGAAGGAACCTGGACCTTTGGTGGTGAAGTGACAGAACTGGAAAAAATTGATGATTATACAATACAATGGCATTTTGGACGTCCCTTTCCCATCGGAGCTTTAAACAATATGGATGTTGATGAGTTTGGAATTGCCCCGGCTCATGTTTTTGAACCAATTCACCCGGAATATAATGAGGATTATTCATATGAGGAATTTATAAACTCTAAACCTCCGGAAGATCTTCCGGTACCTACTCTGGGGCCCTATGTTCCCATAGAATATGCCCCGGGTGAAATACTGGTAATGGTTCGGAATCCTTATTTCTGGGCTGTTGATGAAGCCGGAAATCAGCTTCCCTATCTTGATGAAGTATGGTTTATGGAAGCAGAATCCGGTGAAGTCCGTACTCTCAACCTTATAGGTGATTCCGGAGACCGGACAAATATCGAAAATCCGGCTATATTCTCAACGGTTCGCCAGGCCCAGGTAGAAGAAGACCATATAGATATTATCTGGGGACCGATGGATACTCAGTATCACTTTATATTCAATCTTTCGGTTACCAGAGGAGCAGATGATGAAGAAGAAAGGGCACTTAGAGAGCTTTTCAGAGATCTGGACTTCCGGAAAGCTGTTTCCCATGCAATTGATCGTGAAGGAATTGCCGGGGCTGTATTCCCGGATCCGGAATTTGTATCTGCCGCCTATGGAGCTTTTCCGGCCGGATCCCCTTATTTTGAAGAGGAGGATGTAACCCGCTATCCTTATGATCCGGAAAAAGCATCCGAAATTCTGGCCGATCTCGGTTTTGAAGATACCACCGGAGACGGGACTTTGAACTGGCCGGAAGACACAGTGCTGGCAGGAGAAGATCTTGGTTTCACCGCCATTATGAGTGTTGACCAGGACACCTCTGTTGATATGTCCGAAGCTATTCAGGCTATGCTGGCTGATGTGGGCATAGATATGAGTATCAATACCCTGGAAGCCACAGTTGCTGATACCCGCATTGATGCCGGAGATTATCAGGTTCATATAGATCGGGAAGATTTTAGAGTTCTGCCTGATGTTTATCCTCAGGTTTTTGGTCCGATTACTCCTGATGATCCTTCTTATCATTTAGCCAGTCCTGATGGAGAAAGAGAATATCTGCCTTTTGAACCCTCTATCAGGGATCTGCTGGAAGATGTCCAGGTTACACCTGATGCAGATGATAGAAGAAGTCAGCTGAGAATAGTAAATCAGAAGTATACGGAAAACCTTTATACTCTACCGGTTATGGAGATCAGGACCGGTCTGGGTATAAATAATAGATTACAGAATGTTGCCGAGGATATTCCGGTGTTTATGTATCACTGGACCATAAGAAATCTGCCCCAGGAAATTATCTGGACACCTGCAGCACAGCAGATTGAAACCCAGCATCAGCATCGGGTACCTACTCAGTACTAAGCCCAGCAGAAACAATTACGGTAATTTTAAATAGAGATCCAGTATGACATAAAAAAAGGGGTGCCGGCAGTTAAAATAATTGAATATAACTGCCAACCCCTCTTTTTATTCATTTTGACTTAAAAGCTAAAGGGAGGGAAAACTTGTGGGCAGCTACATTCTAAGACGTATACTTTATTCGATTCCCCTGCTGCTTATTATCAGTTTTGTTGCTTTTGTGATAATAAATTTACCACCAGGAGATTACACCCAGATATTTATAAGTCAGATTACATCCCAGGCTGGGGTATCACAGGCTGATGCCCAACAAATGGCGGCTCAGCTGGAAGAAATGTATGGTCTGGACCAACCATTTTTAGTGCAGTATTATGAATGGATTTCAGGTATTATACTGCGGGGAGATTTTGGATTTTCTTTTAACTATCGGCGACCGGTGTCGGAAGTAATCTGGCCCCGGCTGGGTATGACCATGGTTATAGCTCTGGGCTCCCACCTGGTTTCAGTGGTTATTGGTGGGGGAATTGGAATTTTTTCAGCAATTAAAAAATATGGAATCTCAGATACAATTTTTACCATTATTGCTTTTTTAGGTTTATCCATTCCCAACTTTTTTCTGGCCCTATTATTAATGTATATTATCAGTGTCTGGTTTGGAGGAGATGTGGGAGGACTATTTTCTCCGGAATATATACTTGCTGATTGGAGTTTTGCTCGATTTATTGATTTTCTAAAACACATCTGGGTCCCAATTGTGGTGGTTGGTACCTATGGTACAGCTCGTAATATGCGGGTCATGAGGAGCAACCTGCTGGATGTTTTGAATGAACAGTATGTTAAAGTAGCCCGGGCTAAAGGTCTAAAGTCTAATTATGTTTTCCTGAAACATGCTCTAAGAAATGCTGTACAGCCTATTATCATGTATCTGGGCATGACTTTACCCTTTTTGATTCAGGGGGCAATTGTAAGCAGTATTGTTCTAAACTTACCCACTACCGGACCGGTTTTTTATAATGCGCTGGTCAATAGAGATATGTATCTGGCGGGCTCTTTTTTGATGATGCTGGCCGTAACACTGGTTATCGGAAATATTCTTGCCGATATTCTTTTAGCCTGGATTGATCCGAGAGTGAGGTATTAAATATGGCCGACCAAAACAACCAACAGCAGAATAATTATATACAGACCGAAGATAAGCCCGAGGAAGTACTGGAAGAAAGAACTCATGTCGAAACTTACTGGGGACGTATCTGGCGTAGATTTACCAAAAATAGACTTTCCCGGGCCGGACTTTTAATTGTAGGATTTATGGTCCTTCTAAGTCTTTTTGCTCCCTTTTTTAGTCCCTTTGATCATACAAATACTGAACTTCGCCGGGCCTACCACCCTCCCTATGAAATAAATTTTATTGATGAAGAGGGAAATTTCCATCTCCGTCCTTTTACTTACAGTATGGAACAGACTCTGGACCCGGAAACCTGGGCCCGTATATATGAGCCCGATACTTCAGAAAAACACTATATTCATTTTTTTGTACGGGATTGGGAATATGAAGTACTTGGTCTTTTTGAACTGGACTGGCATTTGTTTGGAGTTCCGGAAGCAGGAAATTATCACATGTTTGGAACTGATAGTCTGGGCAGAGATATGCTGAGCCGGATAATTTATGGCAGCCGGGTCTCAATAGTTGTTGGTATTTTTGGAGCTCTGGTAACAATAATTGTGGGAACCACAGTGGGTACAATTTCCGGTTTTTTCGGGGGAGCGGTTGACATGCTGCTGCAGCGGCTTACTGAATTAATTCAGATGTTTCCTCAGCTGCCTCTATGGATGGCCTTAAGTGCTGCTATTCCTGCAGATTGGCCGGCAATGTGGGTTTTTATGGGTATTGTTATGTTATTTGCCCTTATAACCTGGACTTTTCTGGGCCGGGAGGTGCGGGGCAAGGTGCTTTCCTATCGAGATTCCGAATTTGTAAGGGCAGCTGAAATAATGGGAGCCGGTCCTGCTTATTTAATAGTTCGCCATATTGTACCCAATGTGCTGACCCATATTATTGTGGTTGGTACCGTAACCGTACCACAGTTAATAATTGCCGAGAGTGCTCTCAGCTTTCTGGGCTTAGGAATTCAGCCCCCTATGATAAGCTGGGGTGTACTGCTTGATGATGCCAGTACTCTCGAGGCTATCAGTCAGTACCCCTGGTTGATGATTCCGGGAGTTTTCATTCTGGTTACTGTACTTGGTTTCAATTTTCTTGGTGATGGTCTGCGTGATGCGGTTGACCCCTATTCTGATGAAGGGTAAATAATGATAGGAATCTATTAACTACTCTGCAGTAATATTATATTTATTTTTGAAAAATAGTCTGCTTTTTTGGAGTTTTTAGAGCATTATTTTTCTATAGGTGTTTTAGAAGACTGCTGAAAAAGTGTATTTTGGGAATTGATGCCCCTCTAACAACAAGGTTTATAGGGGGGATTTAAAAATGGGAGTTTTTCAACAGTTTCTTAGGTGTTTTTAGGTGTTTTTAAAAATCGCTTAAAACATTAAACATCGTTTTTATAAATTGGGAACAGAAAAAGAAATTAAACAAGGAGGCCCTCTGATGACAGATGCTGCTGAACACAGCAGACAAAATACAATCAAAAGGATGGATAAAAGCTTAGAAAAAGACAAACTTCTGGAATTAAAAAATTTAAAAACTTATTTTGACACTCCGGAGGGAACTGTCCGGGCTGTGGATGGGCTGGATCTGGTTATTCCGCAGGACACCAGTGTGGCTCTGGTGGGTGAGAGCGGCTGTGGTAAGAGTGTTACTGCTGAATCTATAATGGGTCTGGTTCCTAAACCCCCGGGAAGAGTTATGGGAGAAATTCTGTATCATAGAAATGATGAAGTGCTTGATCTTACAGAACTGGAAGAAAACAGTGATGAGTACTGTGATATAAGGGGTAATGAGATTTCAATGATTTTTCAGGATCCCATGAGTTCTCTGAACCCGGTTTATACAATAGGTAATCAGGTTATGGAAATTTTGCTTCGTCATAAAGATATTACGAAAAGTGAAGCCCGTCAGAAAAGTATTGAACTCCTTGATAAGGTTGGGATAGCCAATGCCGAACAGAGAATAGATGACTATCCTCATTCCTTCAGCGGAGGTATGAGACAGAGGGTGGTAATTGCTATTGGCCTGGCCTGTAATCCCCGGCTTTTAATTGCTGATGAGCCGACTACAGCCATTGATGTAACCATTGAAGCCGGTATTCTGGATTTAATAAAATCACTTCAGGAGGAATATAAGACCTCCCTGCTGCTGATTACCCATAATTTGGGTGTAGTAGCCCAGATAGCGGAAAAAGTTGCGGTTATGTATCTGGGGGAGATAGTTGAATATGGGCCTATAAAAGAGATTTACCATTCCCCTCTGCATCCCTATACCCGGGGCCTGCTGCAGGCGGTACCGGTTCTGGGACGCCAGCAGAAAGAAAAATTTGAAACAGTGCGGGGTATGGTTCCCGATCCTTTTGAAATTCCGGCCGGCTGCCGCTTCAGCACCCGCTGTGATCATAAAGAAGAGCACGGAAAAGCAGATAAGGTTCCTCCCTTTCTGGAACCGGAACCAGGTCATTTTGTAAAATGCTGGCTGTATGAGGAGAGTGATAATAAATGAGTTCTGAAAGTGAAGAACACAATAATGTTATACTGGAATTAAAGGGGCTTAAAAAATATTTTCCCATAAAAAGGGGTGTTTTTCAGCGTACAGTTGGTAATATTAAAGCTGTTGATGGGGTTGATCTGGCTATAAATCGCAGAGAAACTGTGGGTCTGGTGGGAGAGAGCGGATGTGGCAAAAGCACCCTGGGGGGCAGTATTGTAAAGATATATGATGCGACTGAAGGAGAAATAAACTATTATCCTCAGGAAAAAATTAACGGTTTTCAGGAGTTTGACCTTACTGAAGTCGAAGGTGAAGAGCTGATGGCCTTAAGAAAAGAAATCCAGATGATATTTCAGGATCCTTATTCCTCACTTGATCCCAGAATGAGTGTAATGGATATATTGAAAGAACCCTATAAATTTCATGGGGAAGAAAAATCAAGAACACAGATTAGAGAGGAGATTGAACAATGGATGAAAAAGGTGGGTTTAAGGACCACCCATCTAAACCGTTATCCTCATAAATTTAGTGGTGGACAGAAACAGAGAATTGCCGTGGCCCGGGCCCTGTGTTTGGACCCGAATTTTCTGATTGCCGATGAGCCGGTTTCAGCTCTGGATGTTTCCATTCAGGGGCAGATTATCAATCTCCTCAAAGACCTCCAGGAGGAAATGGGTCTTACCTATTTGTTTATCTCACACAATATTTCTCTGGTAGAGAGAATTTCAGATCGGATTGCGGTTATGTATTTAGGTCGTTTAATGGAGGTTGCGGAAGGTGAGGAACTGATAAATAATGTTCTGCACCCCTATACAGAAGCACTGCTGTCAGCGGTTCCTATTGCTGATCCGGAGGTAGAAAAAGAAAGAATAATACTGCCCGGAGATCCACCGTCTCCCAGTGATCCTCCCCAGGGATGTCTGTTTCATACCCGCTGCAGATATGCTCAAAAAATATGCCAGGAGGAAACACCGGCCCTAAATGAAGTAAAAACAGATCATAAAGCTGCCTGTCATTTTGCGGAAGAACTGGACCTGCAGTCAGCAGCCCCCGAAGCTGTGTAGGGACTGATTCTTTAAAAAATGGCATAAAATGGCAGAGACAAACAAAAAAATAAATAAGCTTCCCCTCCTGCTGCAGGAGTGGGAAGCACTGTCTAAGGGGTGAAGTTAGGGGAACATGCCGATATCAGCCCCATCACCAGCCAGGATGAGAAGTTATTTAATGTCAATAACTCTTTTTTCTTCTCTTCCTGGTTCTGCTTTGGGCATGGTAACCTTCAGCAGACCATTATCATATTCGGCTTCAATTTTTTCCTCCTGGACATTATCCAGACGGAATACCCTCTGGAAAGAACCTCTTCTTATTTCTCTTCTAAGATAATTTTCTTCTTCTGTTTCATCGGTTTCTTCCCGGTTGGCCGAGATAACAAGATTATCATCCTGAATTTCAATATTTATATCTTCTTTTTTCATACCGGGAAGTTCAGATTCAATATAGTAGTTTTCTTGATCCTCCCGAATATCTGTTTTGAAACCTACATCTGCCAGATCCACGGCATCACTGAAGAAATCTGAAAGCAGTGAATCAAAGGGGTCCTCACCTTCACTTAACTGACGTCTCCTTCTTCTTCCAAAAGGAACCATATCAAACATAATCAGTCACCTCCTGTTTTTTTGAAAAAACATGCTCCTGTACTTTTGAGGAACATGGTTTTACTTTTTAATTCATTTATATTATAACTCTAAAGTAAAAGAAGGTCAAACTATAATCAGTTAAATAGGGCGGGATAAAGCTCAATAGAGATAAATAAATCCAAAATTTAACGGTTTTCGGAATAAATCTTCTTTTTTCAAAGTCAGAGAAAATCAAATTATGAGAGGTGTTATTTCTATTTACTTCTGGATAAAATTTTGATAGAATAAATTCGTGAAAAATATTTTTTAAAACATAAAACAGCTATAAAAGAGGAGATTTTGATGAACAACAAAGAGGTTTCTATTTTACTGGTTGGTATTGGTGGTTTTGGTGGTAGTTATGTTAATGAACTGCTGGAAAATGAGGAGCGAGATTTTAAAATTACTGGAGTCGTAGATCCCCTGGCAGAACAGGCCAGCAGTTATCCAGCACTCCGCGAAAAAAATATTCCTTTTTATGCTGAGCTGGAAAATTTTTATGCAGAACAGGAGGCAGATCTGGCTGTAATTTCTTCTCCCATTCATTTTCACTGTCCTCAGAGTACCTTCTGTCTTTCTCAGGGCAGCAGTGTGCTCTGTGAAAAACCACTGGCTGCAGTAGTTCAGGATGGTCTAAAGATGAAGAAAGCCAGAGATGAAACCGGTGAGTTTCTGGATATTGGGTATCAGTGGTCCCACAGTGAAGCTGTTCTAAAATTTAAACAGGATGTTCTGGATGGAGTTCTGGGCCGACCTCTGCGGGCCAGGACAATAATTCTCTGGCCCAGAGACCAGGAATATTATGCCCGAAACAGCTGGGCGGGACGTATAAAGGATGATAAAGGCCACTGGATACTGGACAGTGTGGCCAATAATGCCACCGCTCATTATCTACATAATCTGTTTTTCGTTCTGGGTCCGGAAATCAACAAAAGCAGTTATCCCTCTTCACTGACAGCCGAATTATACAGGGCCAATGATATAGAAAATTATGATACTGCAGTGACCCGCATAAAAACAGAAGAGGACCTGGAACTCCTTTATTATGCCAGCCATAGTGTTCGTGAAAGATATCAGGAAACATTTTGTTTTGAATTTGAAAAGGGACGGGTTGTATACGGGGAGCTGGAACAGGAAAACCAGGGTACCATAACCGCTGAATTTAATGATGGCACCAAAAAATATTATGGGAATCCAGAAAAAAACAGGAAGCGGAAATTATGGCTGGCTCTGGAAGCAGTCCGCAAAGGAGAAGACTTTGTCTACTGTGGACCGGAGGCAGCACTGCCCCAGACTATAAGTATCAATGGATTTCAGGAGTCGGCCGGTGAAATCAGGGATTATCCGGAGGATATTAAAAATTATGACCGGCAAAAACAGCAGTACTGGATTGAGGATTTAGATAATATACTTATTAAAGCCTATCGGGAAGAAAAGCTCCTTTCAGAAATGGATATCAAGTGGGCCCGGAGAGGAAACAGGCTTTCAGTTGAAGATTATGATCATTATCCTTCAGAGGGATAACCGGGGGATAACCGGAGGATAAACTCAAAAATTTATTTCAATAAAAAAACCAGATCTGCTATTTTAGAAAAATTTATATCTCAATTCAGAAACT
>PWDW01000258.1 GCA_003553225.1 Halanaerobiaceae bacterium | reverse complement strand
GTAATTAATAAAGAACTTTTTCATCAAATGGAAGAATATCTACGTTTCCGACATTTAATACATAATATATATGGATTTCAACTTAAATATAATCGATTTAGTCATCTGGTAGAAAAATTACCTGATATTATAGACCAACTGGAGGAGCAAATAAATCAATTTTTAACACAATTTGAAGAGATTATTAATTAACCGCCAATGTTTTTTGGAATAACAAGCTCTTTCCGCTTTGTAATGATCGGGATTTATCCCCAGGGCTTTTTCGTAATACTCTTTTGCCTGCTCCAGCTGACCGAGGTTTTCATAGTTGATTCCTAAATTGTTGTATACATAAGCTTCGTCGGGCTTTTGGGTGACTGCTTTTTCAAGATGTGTTTTAGCTTCCTGGAAATTTTCTCTTCTGATTTGAGCCAGACCTAAATTATTCAGCACATAATAATTTTCAAGATTTAATTGATGGGCCTGTTCGAAATAATTAACTGCTTCTTTGAGATTATTTTCTGCCATAGCCAGTAATCCGTGCAGATTGTAATATTTTTCATTGTAATCTTGCATGTCTTCTGGTAGCAGGTTTAATTTTTCCCGGGCGGTTTCAAATTCGTTTTTCCGATAAAGAATGCGGGCATAATTTGTCAGGCTATAATAATCATAATCTGATATAGTGTATGCCTGTTCCATATAATCAGCTGCTTTATTTAATTTATTTTTCCTAAAATTGATCATTCCTAAAAAGAAATTAACTTCCCACATGTGTTCATTTCTTTCTTTTATTTCCAGCCATAGCTGTTCAGCTTATTCATAATTCTCTCTGTAAAATTCTTCTCGGGCCTGATAAATAAGATCTTCTTTTAAACCCGGACCGGCAGCAGAAACAAAAATAACTGAAGAAAATCGTGTCTTCTAACAGTATGTTATATAAGTTATTAATAAAAGTATACTAACTATTTAACAAATATTATTTTCCTGGCTGGAAAAATATGCTGCTGTAAATACAGCGGGAGAATTCCAGTAAGTTGTAATTTCATTGGCTGAATGACTACCTTCAGCATCCACAAAAGCTCGTGCCGGAGGTGTATCTGGAGAGACTGCCTGCCGCAGAGTCTCATCCTGTAAATTTTGGTTGGGACCACCAGATACCAGACCAGGTACTGGTTTTTCTATACCATCAGCACTGGAGGGCCGGTGGTGTGGGTTTTTAATAGGATTACTACCAAATCCAGTTACAAAACACTGATCCAGGGCATTAGTTCCCAGTAAATAATTAAAATTATTTTGGGCTATATTAATATATTTATTTTGGTCTTCTTCATTAATTATATCAGCCATAATCAAAATTAAAGCCTGATCCATTAAAACTCCATTACTACCCCAGATATAATTGCCCAAAGTAATTCCATAGCCATTCTGATCAGCCCTGTTTAAGAATTCTTTTACTCCCTGATCAAATTCATCTTCCAGGTGATGATAGATTTCTTCATCTCTTCTGGATTTTTCTAACAGCAGATAAGTAATTGTTCCGTAACCACCCACATGCTGCCAGTCAATGGCTGTTTTACTAAATTGCTGGTTATATTTTTCTTTTATCACTTGATGATATTTTTCATCTCCAGTACTCCTGAATAATTCAGCTGTTGCCCAAAAACGCTCATCAGTATCATCACCATCTCCATATTCTCCAGTTTTAACATCAGACGGATTTTTGAATTCCTTTAATTCAGGATTTTCAAGTAACCAATTACCGGCATTTTCGGCGCCCTGTAAAGCCTTTCTGGCAAAATCCTGATCAAAGGATTGATAAACACGTGCTGCCCGGGCCATAACTGCTGCAAAATCAGCGGTAGCCGTGGAAGATATCGGTAAAATAAATCTTTTAACATCACTGTTTTCCGGCATTTCCATACCTATAAAATTTTTACTGGTTACTTTATGATATACTGCTCCATCTTTATGCTGCATTTTAAACATCCAGTTCAGAGCCACGCGGACTTCATCAAGAAGATCCGGAATACCATTACCACTTTCTGGAATCCCCAAATCATCACTAAAAGCTTTCGGAAAAAATTGATAAGCCAGCAGCAAATCAGCCACAGTTTTAGCAGCCGGGACTACATATTTACCATAATCACCAGCATCATGCCAGCCCCCTGTGGTATCAATATGTACTTTCGGCTCTTCATATAAATAGGCATCATCCTCATGACAGGATCCATGCTGCCAGTAAGAGGCATATTCTTCGGTCAGTTCTATACCACATCTTTGATAATACATCGCTTTTAATAGTGCATCTCGAATTTCAGAATATATATTTTCTTCGATTTCAAATTGCTGAGATTTAAAGTCAGACACTACAATACAAAAGTTACCTCTCTGTTCCAAATCACTAAAATCACCCTTATAAACAGTATCCCCGGTATCTGAATCAGTGCACGGACCTGACAGCTCACCTTCATAAACTACTTGATTATCACAATTTAATACCTGAAATTTATCCAATTTCTGTTCTGAACTATTAACAAAAAATTTTTTATCTTCATGTAGTTCATATCCTATCTGATTAATTTTGATCATATTCCTGCCCCCCTCTAAAATAATTTAATTGTCTTTCATTATTTAAAGTATAACATTCGATTATCAAAAGAACAATTTAAACATCAATATAATCTTAGAAAATTGGGTTGAAGCCTTCTTTATTTTCTTGAAAATCCTGTGAAATCATAGGTTCAGAATTATGCGAAAGACTTATAAAAATAAAAATTGTTTTTCAAAAGATAAAATACAAAAATTTAAGTAAAAGAAAGTGTTGATAAAATAATCTAAAGAGATATTTCATAAAGTGCCGCAGGTAGTGGTCTTATTCTGTATGAGTTGATTTTTGAGTACAATATGTGGGACGAAATTAAATAAATTATTTTTGCAGGTAAATAGGATTAAACATTGAATAATAATATTAATAGGATTTGTTTTTTCCTTCCAGAAATAGTTATAAAGTATTCATTTATTCCTGCAGAAAATTCTAAAT
>PWDW01000230.1 GCA_003553225.1 Halanaerobiaceae bacterium | reverse complement strand
TTCATACTCATTTGGAAAACCAACGGGTGAAGCTTCCACGGTAGCGGTGTTTATTACTTCAACTTCGGCATCCTCAGGAATCTGGTACGGATAGCTTTCACTCCAGATTTCACCGGAGCCAAGGGTAAAGTCCAGGTCAAGACCCAGCATTTCGTCTACCAGGTTGCACTCCAGGTCCGGAGCGTTCTCCGAACTGTCGTTGGTTACGGTGATGGTGTAGGTTACCGAGTCACCGGCCTTGGATAGAGGATCACCGGTCTTTTCAATCGAGACACCGGCGGTGAAAAGCTCCACACTGTGCGAAGCAAGATCGTTTACTGTCCATGCTTCATTTCCAGCAACATGGTAGATTGCTTCCACAGTGTTCGTCAGCTGATCTTCCGCACCATCGGGCACCGCATGGGTGACTTCTACCGTCTCTTCCTGTTCAGGTTCTAACATATCAGGAAATTCACCGGTCAGATCGCCAATGACATCATCGTTAACGCTGACTTTCACCAAATTAATATTACCAGTATTTTTGATTACAAAAGTATAGTCTACATCATCGCCTACCTTGGAAAGAGGATCACCGGTCTTGGTTATCTCCAGTGCTGGATCAATTTCAGCAAAGAAGAAAGTGATGTGGCTGAGACCATACCACTTGCCAGAATTCGGGTTTAATGGAGCATGCAGCCCTTCACCAGAAGTTGCAGCAGGGTCATAAATGTAGAGGCACCCTACGGGACCCCCCTTAACAAAAACGTATTCAACAGGACGTTCAGAAGTCCAGTCAAATACCTGTCCCTCATCTGTCTCATATTCGTTAATTGTAATGCCATTTTCAGTGGTTTCTCCATCAGGCACCGGGTCAATTTTATAACTATCCATAGCCCGGATATATGCGGGCAAATCATGATCGTTATCATATACACCGCATATTGGAGAATCCTCAGGATCTAATGGCTGATCCGCTAAAGCTACCAGGCCAAGCCCTAGAACCAGAACCGCAATAACCATAAAAGCAAAGACTTTACGCCAATTTTTTACTTTATTCAATTATTTTACCTCCTTTCGTAATGGTTTAAGCGTTAAACTGATCTTTTAGAACCATATGTTTTATCACCGCCTTTCTATGTAATGTAAGCTAATAAGTTATTTACATCACTCCCTTCGTTAGGCATAACCTTTAATTAAAAGCAAAAACCGGCCTTGAACTTTCATGGCCGGTTACGCTACTCGCTCCTTCCCGGTTAAGCGTCCATCTAATACCGGGCTATCATCACTTCCACACGATAAACTTCACCATGGTTTTTTCTGCTCTATATAAACCGGTGAAGAAAGAATTCTTACTGT
Organism: Halanaerobiaceae bacterium; assembly: GCA_003553225.1. Classification (GTDB taxonomy): domain Bacteria; phylum Bacillota; class Halanaerobiia; order Halanaerobiales; family Halarsenatibacteraceae; genus T1SED10-99. The sequence continues at coordinate 1,706 of PWDW01000230.1, read as the reverse complement.
GGCCCGATAACAATAACAAATATTAATAAGTGTTAAACTTAGCATAACATGAACCGGTAACAAAACGGTTTAAAGACAGTCGCACGGCAGTCACACAGAAAAGCGCAGCCCCCGTTTTTTATATGCCGGGTTTGTTTCGGGGGAGTCATAAAAAAAGAAATGAAGAATTTTAGCACAGGGAAAATGTTAAGAAACCCCCGGGAGCGTGGCGTGCTTCCCGGGGGTCGAATGTAGTATCTTACTTACAGTAAGTGTCCTTTTTTAAGCGTTCATCCTGATTTTTTATAGTTGCTCTTTATAAGAGTATTAATACTTCTACCCTAAAAAATGTCATACTTTTCATTGAGGTGAGCTTCTACCATTTCACGCTCATTTTCGTCAAGGGGGCGTTCGAAGATAAGAATTTCAGCGATATCACCGTTAAAAAAAGGTGCAGAATCACTTGGATTTCCTCCTATACCAAGGCTTATATCAGTTTTGTAAGTAATACTTCCTGAGCCTGAGGCAGAAGCATCCAGAACACCATTAAGGTACATCTTGAGATCGCTTGTATCCCAAGTACCAGCCACAAGATAAGGTGAATATTCTTCCAGGTACGACCCGTCAGCACGAACAAAACCATCGGCATCTGTCGCTATAATAGTTCGCATCCTGTCACTATCACTACCGGTACCAAAGGAAAGCATGTACCCCTCTGTTGTAGAGCGACGGGAAATTATTCTTTGGAAATTGCTGGTGAAGTCTACTGGCTTGAATACAGCAATCATCGTAATCTCATCAGGTTCAATGTTTTTTCCTGCATCAAGCCAGGCATCAGCACCATCGAAGCATACTGCAGGCTGACCATTTAACTCGTCAACTGATGCGTTATAAGTCGGTCTGTTATCAACTTCTGCAGTAGCATGATTACCTTGATCACTAAGATCTCTCCACTCAGACACTTTGCCATCTTCTATTGTTATGCCTTCACTCGCATCGAGCCAGAGTACTAAATCATCAAGTGAAGCGGGACAAAATGGGACTTTTAAATCTGCACCTTTATCTATCAGAAAGGCACGTACTGCCTCTTTATACTCTTCAGTATCAAATTTGCTCACATAATTACCTTCCGGAAATTCGAAATATGTCTCTGGCCCCATATGTTGGGCGACATCCCTGATATAGTTACCCCCACTGGGGCCACTACCGTAGCGGTTATCTATACCTGCCTCTTCCAAAAGGAGTCCTGCTACTGCAGGCGCAGCCATGTATTCTACTTCAAAATCTGCTTCAGTATTAATCGCTCCATCTTCTGCTAATGTTACTCCACCAGCAAGTCCCAGTACCATTATCATCACTAATGCGAAAACAAACCACTTCTTCTTGATCATTCTCACCCTTCCCTTCATCTAAATTTACCAATCTCCACAAAAACATGGACAATTCCACTGTTAAATTCATATGTACTTGCCTGTAAACCCTGGAACACTCTGATTATAATGATAGCCCCTTTTTGGTAATCCTCCAGGGGCTATCTTGTTTTATCCAGCAAAACACGACATCAACCGGCAAATCATCTGAAGGAAACTGCTTCGACCTTATATATTATCCATTTGGTTTTATCGTTAGTTAATCACAAATGGACGGGCCGGATGCCAGATCATTATAAGCATTTTCACCGATTCCCAGAGACGACGCGGTGCCTGCTTTCTCGACCTCAAAAAACT
>PWDW01000074.1 GCA_003553225.1 Halanaerobiaceae bacterium | reverse complement strand
TGCTAGATTTAGGTAAATAAATCAAACTATAAAAAATGTATTTAAGATTTCCCGCTTAGTTTTTTTCCTCCCATAATTTTCTTGATTTTTTATACACAGACATAAATTCCTGAACAGCTTCAATTCTACTATCTTTTTCTAAAAGACTATTACCCAGATTGATTTGGTCTTTATACTTTTTTAATCGTTTCGGGGAGCCTTGATTATTGGACTCTAAATTTTCTATAATTTTCTCTGCCAGCCAGCGAAATTCATCCATCCCTGTATAATTTAAAAATTTTAGCTCATCATAATAGGCCATGATTTCAGCAGTCCGGGAAATATTTTTTATTTTGTTATTACCCATCTTTTTTCCATTCTCTTCAGCTGTCCTTAAGGCAGAATTGAAGTTAAACCTGGTAACCGGAAGAGGCTTAAGCGGGTTAAATTTCCAGAGATTAAAGAATGCATATAAAGATTTCAAGGCAGGAAAGACACCGGTACCCGTTCCTCCGGCAACTGCAATTCCCAGTGCTGATCTGTGATTATCAATATCTCGATCCCAGGGGCCGCATCTTAATCTCATTTTTTCAATAAATGAAATAGTCAAGGAATTGGACTGCCAGATATAAACCGGAGCCCCCAAAACCAGACCATCAGCCTCACCAATCTGCTCAAAAAATACTTTAGACCCTTTATTTTGTTTACATTGCAGCTCTGAAAAACAGTCAAAATCACAGTGGATACAGGGCTCCAGATTTTTATCTGCCAAAAAAATCAATTCCACCTCTGCCTGTTTTTCAGCCGCTCCCTCTAAAACACGACTCACAACCTCATAGGTCCGCCCCTTTTCTTTTCTCGGACTTCCCACAAGACCCAGTATTTTCATATATACTATCTCCTTTCAGTTTGCCCAAAAACACAATTATCACTGTGATTTTATATATTAAATTATACCATATTTGACATATCATACAATATTTTAAAGGAGTACATTTGTCCGGTCTTTAACAGTACAAATAGTCCACATTAGCAATAATTTCATTTGTCCTCCCCATATATTTGATACAAAAAGTGTAGAATTGAGCAGGGGAGGACAAATGTCCGGATAGTAAATAATTTATGTGACGGTCAGGATTTCTATTTTTGTCAATAATATAATAAACAAAATTTTTTTATATATTAACTATTATTATTAACAATTCATAAATCATGAGCCGTATATGAGCCCTATTTGAACAATAATTTGAGTGGTCAAATTTTCTGCCATTTTTCTTTTTCAGCTGATTTTAAAGCGGCATCAAGCACTTTCTGAATGTAAATACCATCTTCCAGTCCGGGTAAAGGCTCTTTGTTTTCCTTAATTGCACTGAGAAAAGCATGCAGACAGGCCATATGTGAACGAATCCAGCCCACAGGGGCTTTGCCGGAAGGAAAACCGGCCGGCTCAGGATATTTCTGTACAGTATCTATTTTCTGCCACCCTTTTCTGCCCCCCAGAGGCTGACTTTTTTGTGTATTATCATAAGCTTCCAGCCAGTTGGGTTTCATCAGGTTAAATCTTAGGGCACCCTTTCTACCGTGTATTTCAAACCTTAATTCATCTTCACTTCCGGTGGCAAACCTCCAGGCTTCCAAAGTGCCCAAAGCTCCATTTTTCAGCCTGACCAAACTGATAGTGACATCATCCACATCCACTTTTTCTGTTTTTTCCTTTTGGTTTGATCCTTCCGGATACCTCTGGTTAATAAATGTTTTTTGATCAGCCATTATTGCCTTAAAAGGACCGAGCAGATGAAACATCAAATCCAGGGCATGGGAACCAAGGTCTCCCAGAGCTCCAGAACCAGATTTATCCTTCTTCATCCGCCAGGAAATAGGTTTTTGAGGGTTGGTATAACTGGAATGTAAATACTGGGAACGAAAACCATATACCTCACCCAAAAAATCTTCTTCAACAAGCTGTCTAGCCTTTAAGGTTGCCGGAAGGTATCGATAATTGTGAGTTAATTGAAATTTACGGTTTTTACTTTTAAAATTATACTCCTCGGCAGTTTCTTTAATTGAAACTGCCTGCTGATAATTTAAAGCAAGCGGTTTTTCACAATATATATGTTTGCCGGCTTTAATTGCTTCAATAACAAAGTCATGATGGAGATGATTTGGGGTACAGCAGTGAACAATCTGAATATCATCATTCTGTAAAAGGTCCTGATAATCCGTAGTCCAAAAATCAAAACCCAGTCTGTCTTTTGCCTTTTCTGCCGTTTTTTGCTGTGAGGTACAGACCCCAATTAATTCAGGATTTAGAACAGGAGGGTCATAAAACAGATCAAGATTATTATAACAATAAGCATGTACCTTGCCTATAAACCCACATCCATATATTCCTACTCCTAAACTCACTTATAAATCACTCCCCAAAAAAGTATTTCGTTTCCTGCTTCACAGGAAGCAAAATTCAATCTCAAAAGTATTTTATAATCAGTTCTTTCCTTTCTTTATATTTATAGTTGGATGAAAAAAAGTTATTTGCTTTACCAGGAAATTATTTTATCTGATTTAATTTTACTGTCTATTTTGACCTATTTCGGCATTTTGTGCTTTTAACTTCTGCTGTACTTTTGTAATATCTACATTTTTGGGCACAGTATTATCATCAATACAGACTGCCGCAGCTGTACCTGCTCCTTCACCAATAGACATAATAGGAGCCATAGCTCTATAAGATTCATAACTGGGTTGGTCGGATGAAATACACCGACCGGCAACTATAAGATTATCTATTTTCCGGGGCAAAAGACATCTGTAAGGTATGTCATATCCTTCATGTTCTAAATATCTTCGATAACCATAATAATTTATTATTGGAGAAGAACAGAGGGCTATTACATCATCAAACTGTCTTCCCTCAAGGACATCATCTGCTGTTAATTTATACTGACCTTCTATAAAACGAGTCTGCCTTATTCCAACCAGGGGACCTGTCGCAATAATATGGGCATTATCCAAAGCAGAATTGTTTTCTTTTAATTTTTTAAAATGATCATATATTTTTAGCCTTGTCTCTATTTCTTCTCTGGTTAATTCCTGAGCATTGGTGCCATTTAATAAAGGAGCTGAAGGCCCCCAGATATTCATGCAGCCGGCGGCTACAGGACCACTGCCCCAGTCATTTACAGCAGAAAGATCCCCTTCCCGGTCAAACCCGCTAATCCGATACATTAATTGATCTCCCAGACGTGGTTCTTCATCACCCTTTACCTCCCGGTAGGGAACACCTGCTTTATATGCTGCATCAGCATCACCAGAGGCATCAATAATAATATCCCCTTTAATAGCCTGACGACCGGACTTGTTTTCTACAATAATGCCTTTTAATTTATCATCTTCCATAATAACATCAGAAAAATATGTATGAAATAAAATGTCTGCCCCGGATTCCTTAACCAGTTTGAGGGTGAGGTATTTAAACTTTTCAGGATCTATGGGATAACTATATGACAGATTGCCCGGTTTAAGTTCGTATTCTTCCTGTTCATAGGAGGTCATATCTCCCAGACCATCAATTTCATCCATTTTTAAAATTATTTCTTCTGCTATTCCTTTACTGGTTTGTAAATAATCCGGTTTTTTTTGATTTCTAAAAGCATTAATATTTAACATTAAAGAGGCGGTTGCAGTGCCCCCAAAATAACCAAAACGTTCAATGATTAGAGTATTTGCTCCATTACGGGCTGCTGCTATAGCGGCCGATAAACCTGCACAGCCTCCACCAACAACTATAACATCATATTGGCCAAATACAGAAATTTCTTTAGCTTTTTCTTTATATGATTCCATAAAAACACCCTTTCAAATTAAAAATATGAATTAAAATCATTTTTATACTATATTCATTTCTTTCATATTTAAATAGCTTGCTTTAACTGTTTCCAGGGGGCTTAAATTACGAACTCTATCCTGCTCAACTACTATCCACTCAGTCCCACTCTCAACAGCAGTTTTAACTATATTTTCAATATCAACAATCCCGGTTCCAACTGCAGAAAAAACAACCTGATCCCGACCGGAATAATCGGTTCCCTTAAGATCTTTCAGATGTATGGCAGGAATTCGGTCTGACAATTTTTTTAAAACATATATTGGATCTGCCTGACTGAAGGTCAGCCAGCCACAGTCAAGTTCAAAATATAAATTTTCCGAGTCCGTATATTCGGCCAGGATCTCCAGAGCATTAAGTCCATTAAAAAAATTATCAAGTTCATGTTCATGATTATGATAACACAGCTTTAATCCCTCAGCCTTTATTTTTTTCCCTGCCCGGTTATATACCTCAGCATCTCTTTTCAGCTGTGTTCTGGATTCAGCAGGACCATACCATATAGATATATGGGCAGCATCCAGATTTTGGGCTTTCTTAATCACCATATCTATATCATTTTGTAGTTCTTTTTTAGTTGTACTATAAGTTACTGGCTGGAGGCCCAGATATTTAATTTTTTTAACTTTTTTTGCCGTGTCCCCTTCCAGTAAAAATCTGGTTGATTCAAGACCTTCATAACCGATCTCAGCTAATTTTTTACAGGTACCCCAAAAATCTTCTTCCATATTCTGATTAAGGATACCGATCAAACCAACTTTAATATCTTTCATTCTGTGATTCCCCCTGTATAAATAAGAATTTCGTGAAAAAAGCTGATGATCCTCAAGGTCCCTTGACCTTAAGTGATATATAATAATTCTATATCCAATGAAATGATTTAGATATAGCTGATCTCAATCATTTGATGGCCCCTTATCTCCGGTACAGTGAATTCAATCCGCTGTTCTTTTTTTATAAAATCAAGCTCTTCACCCCGGGGTACACAGCTGACCCTCTTTACTTTATGTTCAGCTTTTAGAGAAAAATCTATATTATATAAAGGAATTTCATCTTCGATAATGTCAATCTCTTCACTTTTCCTTTGGGGAATATAATGCAGCAGATGCAATACCTGGCGGTTCTCTGCCCGCTGTCTGTTCACCGCAGTCATAAGTGCAGTGGGCCCGTCATGTTTCAGCAGAGGGGAATCTATGAGCAGATCTACCGCATTATGGACCAGTTTTTTACACCACCGGGGAGCATTTTTATTATATTGACTGAAAATAGGGTGAGCAAAATAAATACAATTACCATTTTTGACTATCCCCGGATAGTCAATTTCACCGGAACTGGGGGTCTGGCGATGGGAACAAAAATGTTTCCAGGACCTGTCAAAATAAGAAGCAACAGTCTCACCTAAAACTTCTGTATTTTCAGCTGCTTTAATTTGCTGGCCCTTCATGTACATAACATGCTCACTATCAGCTAAGTCCTGCCCCATTTTATTCCCGGGTAAAATATATTCCGCATAATCAATTCCTTCCCGGGTTTTTGTTTTTGTTTCTGGTGACATTTTTTGCTGCAGACTGACCCCCAGTTCTGCCAGCAGAAACTCATTTTCATTAGAATTCATTCCTGAAACAAAAGAAGATATAATTTTACCCCCTGATGTAAGATAATCACTGATCTTTGCGGCCAGATGCTCTGTCACAGGAATATGATCCGGCAGGATAAGCAGCTCATAATCTGAAAAGCTGCCTCTGGTATCCAGAAGATCAAACTGATAGGCCCCTTCCTCAAGTATCCGAACTGCTCCGGCTGCACCTTCAGGTACCCGCTCTCCATTAAATTCCTCCGGATTTAGGACCCCAATCTGGGTCACCGGTTCAGCATCTCGACACCAGGGTTCTTTTTTCTCCACCTCTTTATATACTTCACCAATCAAATCATATACTGGCTTACTAATTTTGCCATCCGGGGGCAGCTGATCTCCAATACTGCATCTGGCATTTAAGGCCAGCATACGATAACATTCAAATTCCAGAGCTTCTTTGTTCTTAAATGAATTAAAATCTCCCCAGGAAGTGTGGAACTTACCCGTCATCCCCAGGCATTCAAGGCCCAGATTACGGGCATAACGAACACAGAGCGGAAAATGAATATATCCCCAGCCTCCTGTGGGCAGTGATTCAATTTCAAAATGAGTATATGTGTCTTTGCTCTCTCTGGTTTTGGGCCCCACATGACCGGAATTATAAAAAATGGTAGCTTCCGGATAATACCGGTGTACAAAATCACTCATCTCCTGTTTAAATTCATTAATCATATTTTCAGCAAATTTCAATCTGTCCTTTTTTTGTTCAGGATCTAAACCATTATTTAACATATCCTGCCGGCAGTACTGACAGGAACAGTCCTGGATCTGGACAATATCAAAAAAGATACCATCTACAGGTAAATTCTCTAAAACCTCCCGGGTCTGCTTTTTTAAAAAATCGCGATAGGGTGTATTTACACATAGATCTTTATAAAAACCAGCTTCATAAGGCCCGGTACCTGATAATTTTCCATCTTCAGTGATAACCCTCCATTCGGGGTGCTGTTCTGCGGTGAATAAATCCCACTGAACTGTTATGTAAATTGGGACCTTAATGTCTTTTTGATGACAGGTTTCAATTTGTTTTTCTAACAGGTTTTTTTCTGTCAAATTTGGATGAACCCGTTCGGGAAAATTGGGAGAATCATAATAAAGCCAGCCGTGGTGACAGCGGGCAAAACATGTAACTGAATTTACCCGTGCCTGGTTGAGTGTATCCGCAAACTCGTCGGGATCAAAATTTGCTGCAATGCCGGAAATGTCTTTGCTGGTATGAAAATCCATATGTACCTGCCTGAATCTTAATTTATTTTCTGTCATAATTCTGCACCTCTCTCTTTGATTTTCTTCCCCACTGCTTATTTCTGAATTAAATACTTTTTTTAGCAGTTTTTTAAACCCTTTTGTGTTTTATTTGTTCTTTAAACCATTCCTCAGCAAATTTGTTTGATTCTATTTTTTAACAGGTTTTTTACACCCCCATCTTGCTTTAAAATTAAAAATATAATAAAATTATTTATATATATATAAATATTCTAATTAGTTTTTATAATATAATGTTAACATATACACTCAAAAAATACAGCTATAAACTAAAAAAAAACGTAAAAATTCCAATTATATTTAAGCTGATTAATACTTTCCAGGATATAACCTCCAATATCACTTCACTTAAAATCCGGATTAATAAATCACAATATTTTAACCGATAAATAATAAATATTAATTAATGAATAGTGTTAATTAATATTTTTAACATTTATATTAATATTTTTTATTTTTATTTGACATTATATTAATTTTTATATATAATATTTTTATAAAATTATACAAAAAGAAAGCAGGGTAAAAAATGTCAGAGAAAAGTTCAAACCTTTACTATAATAAAGATTTTATGCTGCTCTTTATCGGAGGGCTAACCTCCAGAATTGGCAATGGTATACATAATCTGGCTCTGGTGTGGTATGTGCTGGAGCTGACCGGAAGTGGTTCAGCAGCCGGAACAATACTGTTTTTATCAACCCTGCCGGGAGTAATTTTTGGTCCTCTGGGAGGAATAATAGCCGATAGGATCAATCGCAAGATATTACTCTGTGGGATGGATTTTATCAGGGGCCTGGTTGTACTTATTATGGGATATCTTATTTATCTGGGAGAGCTCAGTTTTTTTCAGCTGGGATTATTTACGGTTATTATCTCTATCTGTGGTACTTTTTTTAATCCGGCCCTTAATGCTGTAATACCCGGTATTGTTAAGGATGACAACCTGGAACAGGCTAATTCAATGGAAAATATAAGCATTAATTTTACTCAAATTATAGGAGCTGCCCTGGGGGGAGTTTTAATAGGAATACTGGGCTTTGCCGGGGCTTTTTTATTTAACGGTTTATCATTTATTATGTCCGGTATTTCAGAACTGTTTATTATTATTCCCGGGATAAAAGGTGTAAAAGAAACCAAAAATAGTCCGGCCGGTTTTTATATTGATCTTAAAGAGGGTTTTAGTTTTCTAACAGCAAAAAAAGAGCTTTTGACTATTTTTAGTTATACAATTTTCTTTAATTTCCTGTTCAATGGTCTGTTTGCGGTAGGTATTCCTTTTGTCTTCAATGAAATTTTAGAAACCGGGAGTACTATTTTCGGTCTGGCTAAATCTTCCTTTCCCGCCGGGGCTGTACTTGGTTCTATTTTAATAAACTACTATGTGATAAAAAACTATCAAACCTTTTTAGGCACTATTATGTCTTTGCAGTGCCTGATGTTAATGAGCCTGGGGCTGCCTATTTTACCGATTTTTTTATCCACAGAAAGTATAATACTTTCCATTATTCTTTTGATCGTAATTATGTTTATAACCGGTATTTTTAATGCGGCAACCAATGTTCCAATAGCTACTATGTTTCACCGCCTGATACCGGATAATTTAAGAGGCAGACTATTTGGCCTGCTGGGTACCTTCTCCCAGGGTCTGGCTCCGTTATCCATGGCTTTAACCGGTGTTCTGGTGGATAACTTTGCGGTCCATAATCTATTCTTTGTGGGGGGCGGAATTGCTGTTGTCCTGTCACTATCCATCTTTAAGATCAGTGGTCTGGAAAATTTAGACCAGGAAAGTGTGCAAAAACAGGTTCAAAAGACATAAAAATTAGATGAGAACTTTCAAAACTAATTAAAAAATTCCTCTTCCAGGGCAGCACACAAAAGATGATAGATTGGTATGTAATTTTTTTGGGGTCAGTATATCTCCTAATTTTATTAAAAATTATCTGCTGCCAGAATAGCATCTTTCAGCATATTTGGTTCAACCTCAAAAGGCATATTGTGAATAGTCTCGCCTTCGGCACAGCTTGCTTCTGCTACCTGCATAATTTCGTCTTCATCGGGATCTACAATCCCCATTTCATCCAGTGAAGTTGGCAGACCTATCTCCTTACAGAAAGTGACAACTTCCTGAGTTTCAGCAGGATCCCTGTCTTCAAGAATCAGCTGCACTATAGTTGCAAAAGCTACCTTTTCTCCGTGAAATTTATCATGTGTCTCTTCCAGAACAGTTAATCCATTATGGATGGAGTGAGCTGCTGCCAGGCCCCCGCTTTCAAACCCCAGTCCACTTAACAGGGTATTGGCTTCCACAATCTTTTCCACAGCTTCTGTAACGGCATTCACTTCTACAGCTTTTTTAGCTGAGAGTCCATAATCAAGCAAAAGTTGATAACACAAACGGGCCAGACTAAGGGCTGCGGAAGTCTGGGTCCCCCCGGCGATGTTCTCTTTCCGGGTCCCACTGCAGGCTTCAGCTTCAAAATAAGTAGCCAGAGCATCACCCATACCTGAGACCAGAAATTCCACAGGAGCCTCTGCTATGATCCCGGTATCAACTATTACAAGTTCTGGATTGGAGGATAAAAACAAATATTCTTCAAAAACACCATCTTCCGTATAGATAACAGACAGAGCACTGCAGGGGGCATCTGTTGCAGCAATAGTGGGAAATATCACCACCGGAATTTCGAGGTAATATGCTGCAGCTTTAACCGCATCCAGAGTCTTTCCTCCACCAAAACCGGCAATTACATCAGATTTCTCCCGCCGGGCTTCTTTTTTCAGTCTTTCAATCTCAGAGTGTGAACACTCACCACCAAATTCAACTAAACTAAATTGTTTACCTGATAATCCCTGTTCAATGTCAGCAGACATCTTCTTTCGAATAAACGGATCACAGACAGCCAGGATATTATCTCCCAGCTCACCAATATGTTCGCCCAGTTCATCCAGTACATTTTTGCCCTGTACATATTTTCCCGGGGAGACCATAATTTTAGCCATAAAATTACCTCCTGTTAAATTTTTGTGTGCAAAAAAATGTTTTACTTCTTTCATTTTATCCTATATTTTAAGATAATTCAATTTATTGTTGAAATTTCCTATACACCCCAAGGGGTGACAACTGTCACCATTTGCGTTCTTGATTTTATCTAAATTGGCCAAAGAAAACTCCATCTAAACTACTTATTAGGTGAATATGAATTTGGGGCACTGTATAGTTATTATAACATTTTTATACATCTCCTCTGTTTGCTATTAACTCAATGTTAAATTATTACTTGCATTATATAATCAAATAAAATATTATAGATACGAAAAATGCATAATTAACAAACAGTTGGGGGATATACCACATGGACACAGAACACAGCCATCATACCACCGGAGATAATAAAGAACGGAGTATGGTAATAACCATAATTTTAAATTTTACCATAACAGTTCTGGAATTAATCGGTGGTGTTTTATCGGGCAGTCTGGCCCTGATTTCTGATGCTCTGCATAATTTAAGTGATGGGATTTCAGTTATTATCAGCTTTATGGCTTTAAAAATCTCAAAAAAACAACGAGATCATAAAATGACCTATGGCTATAAGAGAGCTGAAATAATAGCCGCTCTGTTCAATTCTGCTGTCCTGGTTATCATTGCTTTTTATCTGCTGCGGGAGGGTGTACTTCGTTTACTAAACCCCGAAGAAATAAATGCCTTAATGATGATAGGTGTTGCTTTTATTGGATTAACCGCCAATTCACTTTCTGTTTTTTTACTGCATGGTGGAGCCAAAAAAAGCATTAATATCAAATCTGCCTATATTCATCTGCTGGCAGATGCCTTTTCTTCTCTGGGAGTTATATTCGGTGGTATAGCAATTTTCTTTTTGAATGTTTACTGGCTGGACCCCTTAATCACAATATTAATTGCCCTCTATATTTTAATAGAAAGCTATAAAATAATTGGTAAAACCACCCGTATTTTAATGCAGGCGGTTCCCGAAAATATTGACATAGAAGAAATCAAACTAAAAATTGAAAAACTGGATGATATAGAAGATATCCACCACATTCACCTGTGGCAGACCAATGACCGGGATATCCACCTGGAATGTCATGTCAATGTCTGTGATGATTTGACTCTTTCCGAAACCGAACAAGTAAGACAGCAGGTAGAAAACATTCTAAAAGATGAATTTAATATTAAACATTTGACCATGCAGGTGGAATATAAATGCTGCCCTTCTGTAGGTCTGGTTAAAAAAGGATAATCCATTTTGAATTTTAATGTACTCCTCTTTTAAAAAATTCAACAATCATTTTATTAACCTGCTGTGCATCTGTAACCATGGGCATATGAAAGCTGTCTTTTATGATCTCCAGTTCAGCGTTGGCCAGCTCGTTTCTCAGCCGCTGACCATCTTCAGGCTTTACCCAGCTGTCATGCTCACCCCAGATTAAAAGGACCGGCTGCTCTATTTGCTCCAGCCCTGTTACAGCTGGAGATTCTCTTTGAATTAGATCAAGCCAGGCCCGGGCGGTCCCTTTTTTCTGTAAGGGATTTACATAACCTTCCAGTTCATGGGGGGTTAGTTCCCGCCCATAAGCTGATATTAAAGCCCTGTTTATGAGATACTTTCTCAGCAATATCCTGTCCAAAACGAATTCAAATAAATAATTTATGGGCCAGTATTCTGTTAGGCTTCCAGCTTTAGGTGATGTATTATAAACAGCGGCTCCGATCATAATTAAATCCCGAACCTTCTCCTGATGCTGTAGAACCATTTCAATAATAGTTCTCGCCCCGGCCGAATGACCCACAAGAGACCACTTCTGAGTAGTGTTGAGTTCTTTTTCATCCAGATAATCAAGCAATTTCCAGACCAGACGGGCTCTATTTTGACCGGAATGGTTCAGTCCCGGCTGTCGGTCACTGTAACCAAAAGCTGGCAGATCAACTGCCACCACTGTATACCCATTCTCAACTAAAAAATTTATATTCTCCCGCCAGCAAAAAGTGGAACCCCCCATACCGTGGATAAGAAGGACTTTACCAGCATTTTTTTCCGCCTCTCCCCAAAATACCCGGTAATGCAGCTGTATACCATCCAGAGTAATAAACTTACTATTATCAAAAGGCATAACTTCTGCCTGCACTGGAAAAGTTTTTAAAATAGCAAAAATAAACAGTAATGTAATTATTATTATGCTGATTAATATGCTGTATGTCAGTAATCCTGTTTTTTTTGATTGATTATAGACCATTTTGCTAAAAATTAAATTACTCAACACCTGCTCCTTTCTTTGCCCCCCAGCATTTCTTCTCCTGCTATAACCTATAACTTTCACCCAGCAAAGCAGCCCGGCCAAAAGAAAAAAAGATAAAGGAAAAATTATATTTCATTTTATAAACCGGACCCCAAATTCGGGGTCCGGAATTAATTTAAAAAACCAATATTAAACTCTGTGTATTTTAGTGTCCGAAAAAATCATTAAGTTGGGTTTGTATTGCTGGCTGAACAGCATTAAGTTCTGAGCTGGCATCTTCTCCGCCCCAGGCAATTGAGGAAAGAGTTTGACCAAAAAGATATCCTGTATCCCAGGCTGGTCCGATTACACCTTCCAGGAAAAAAGCGGAATCAGAAGTGAAGTCTTCTCGGCCCCGCATATAAACCTCAAAACTTGTCCTGTCCGGAACCAATTCGGTAAGTTCTTCTTCACGCTGCTGTATAAATTCATCAGCCGGCCAGAGAAAATGGGTCAGGGCCACAAGACCTTCTGGTTTTTCAGCAGAAGCCGAAATGAACACAGTATCAATATTGTTCACCGGATAACGATATTCCTCTGCATGTGGACCACGGGGCAGGGGTACAACACCCCAGTCATCTTCTAAATTTTCCTTTATATTGGATAGCTGCCACATTTCTGCCCGGGCCATAGACCTGGTGCCATCAATAAATTCCCTTAAATCCCAGGTTCCAGACATAATCTCCAGTATCTGGGACCATTCATGAATTTTTTCCAGTGCAAAAAGAGCTTCTTCTGATTCATGCATGGTAAAAATATAATTTCCATCTTCATCCCGGACAATAATTTCTCCATCATTGGCCAGAACCATATGGATAATATCAACAGACCCAAGACCATACTGATCAATTTCACCATCTCCAGTAGTATCCCGGGTGGCCTGAATGGCAATTTCTTCCATAGCCTCCCAGGTCCATTCATCATTTAGATACAGCTCATCGGCCGGTGTAAGACCTTCTCTTTCAAAAAGATCCTTGTTCCAGACCATAAAGTGAACCAATTCAAAAGTATCATTGGCCAGACCAAAAGCAAACCTTTCTCCATCAATAGTTATCTCATTAAAAATTTCACTCATATAGGCCGGCAGCCCTTCATAAAATTCTTCGGGCAGTATCCGGTTCAGGGGATAAAATGCTCCCTGGGCGGCCATGGACCAGATAAAGGGATTGGGAAAAAACCAGACATCATGTTCGGCATCCCCACCCATTAAACGACTCATAGCTGTATCAACAAGATCATCACCCCAGGGTACCTCAAGAAGCCTGATTTCACCAATGTTAAATTTGTCTTTTGCAGCTTCCAGACGCCCCGGATAAATACCATCTTCTTGAAAATCTAAGAATGGATCATAATAACACATATAGGTTACAGTAGCGCCTTCAAAATCAACATCGCCCAGCTCTTCGACCGGATCAAAGGCCTGAATAGCTGTCGTTAGCACCAATAATGTTAAGACTAAAATCAATATTCCACAGTATTTTTTTGTAAACATCTTTCTTCCCCCTTAG
>PWDW01000090.1 GCA_003553225.1 Halanaerobiaceae bacterium | reverse complement strand
GTTGTCTGCTCAATTACCGGTAGTATCTGCTTCTATTCGGCATGGTCGTCTTGGCAGCCAGTTTGGTTTCTCTTCGCTGCCTACGACGGTATCTGTTGTTGTCTTCGGCTTCATCTATGGTGTGTGGCTTGTCCCTGTGGAGCTTCCCAGTTGGTTGTGTAATAAATGTGACTAAATTACTAATCTCTGGCACTTTCTGGCGTTCGCAAAAGCAGTAGGAATTTCCGGTATCATGCACAGAGACGAACCTTGATAGCTTTGGTTAATACTGGTTATAAGGCGTTCTAGAGCGGCCAAGTCGCTATTTTCTCTTTGAAATATCCGACAGCTATGCTGAGAGACGACGGTAAAGATGTGTCCTACCGGTGGCCCTACTATAGTGGGGTATCTAATCTGATATGTATGTCAGAATCAGACTACGCAAACGATGTGCTCGTTTCGGCAGAGTGGGTCGAATCACAGTTAGATGAGTTCCAAAAAGACGACCCGGCGTACCGATTGCTCGAAGTAAATAATCCGACGGTAACGGCAGATTCCGAGTACACGCCGTATGAGGAGGGACACATCCCTGGTGCGACCTTCTTTGACTGGGATGCGGACCTCAGTGATAATACCACGCGGGATATCCTTGACAAGGAATCCTTCGAATCGCTCAACGCCGAGGCAGGTATCACTGCAGATTCGACTGTCGTCATCTACGGTGGCGGCCACGTTCCGAACTGGTTTGCGCTCTTTGCTTACTGGGAGTACAAATACTTCGGACATGAGGATGTCCGTGTGCTTGACGGAGGGAAACCTTACTGGGTTGAAAACGACTATCCTCTTACAACTGAGGTAACTGAGTTTACGCCACAGGAGTATACCGCTCGTGGGCCGTTCGAGGGTATACGTGCATACAAGGATGATGTCGACCAGGCCATCGAGAGCGGTATTCCGCTGGTTGACGTGCGCAGTCCCGAGGAGTTCCGTGGTGAGATTCTTGCGCCCGAGGGGCTTGATGAGACCGCACAGCGTGCCGGGCGCATTCCAGGGGCGAGCAACGTTCCAACAGCTTCTGTGCTGGATGATGACGGGACGTTCAAATCGGCCCAAGAGCTGAGAGAACTGTACGCTGACCACGACGTGACGGACGACCAGGCCGTTATCGCGTATTGCAGAGTTGGTGAGCGGTCGGCGATTGCCTGGTTTGCCCTGCACGAACTGCTTGGCTTTGATGATGTGAAAAACTATGACGGCTCGTGGACGGAGTGGGGCAACCTCATCCGTGCACCCATCCAAACCGGGTCGGCTGACTGATACCAGAACGCTGAGTCAGACTGAGTCTTGGGTATCTTTACAGCTTTGCTCTCTTAATTGGAGATATTGTTTACAGTATCGAATGCATTGATGCGTCCGGCACCAAATGCAGGGTCATTTTGTCCGTTTACTAGCTCTGCTCCCTGTTTAATCAGACTTTCAACCTGGTTGGCATTGTTATCTGGTTCGAGAGCCCGTACGAGCGCTACGAGACCAGCCACCTGTGGTGCAGCCATCGACGTTCCCGAAAGGAAGTCATATCCCGGGAGTTCGACACTCGACTCTAGGTCAGTTGGATACGTGGACAGAACCCCGTTGAACGGGAAGGGTATGTCGCCGTCCTCACCCGCCTCGCCAAGTGTTCGCTCGACAGTTTCATACCAACCACCAGGAGCAGCGACATCAATATCGCTCGTCCCAAAGTTCGAGTAGAACGAGAGTGTATCTGCGGGGGATGTAGCACTGACCGTTATCACGGCAGGGACACTGTTTGGCAGTGTAAAGCCACCGCCCTGCTGGAGATTCCCTGTATCGTTACCGGCGGACCCAGTGATAACTGTGCCGCGCTGTGTGACACTCTGAAATACTGTTTGAACTTCTGCCCGGAGTTGGTTGAGGTCTGCCTCTGGCTCCTGGACTCCCGGTATCCCAAGGCTGAAATTCGCTACATCCG
Source organism: Halanaerobiaceae bacterium (assembly GCA_003553225.1). Lineage (GTDB taxonomy): Bacteria > Bacillota > Halanaerobiia > Halanaerobiales > Halarsenatibacteraceae > T1SED10-99. The sequence continues at coordinate 1,113 of PWDW01000090.1, read as the reverse complement.
CACCGACATCTGCTGCATAATCAATCCCTGCAAGAATGTCGCCGAAAGCTGCTCCACCATCTTCTGGAAAGACGCGGATTGGAATTAACTCAGCATCAGGTGCGACACCTACGACGCCCTCATCTCCAGTTGCCGCTGCTATTCCGGCGACGTGAGTTCCGTGTCCGCTAGGGTCATCTGGCCCGCGCTCGGGCACGTCATCGTCAAGAACAAATGCCGCCCCTGCTTCCTCGTTGACGTTCTTGAGGTCTGGATGGTCCAGATCTATACCGGTATCAATGATAGCAATCCGTGTATTGTCACCTGTTGTGAGCTCGTGTGCCGATGCTACGTCCTGGATGTCGTTGTCCCACTGCAGTTCTTCAAGGGAACCTTGTTCTTCGAATGTGTCAGCCTCTTTCTCAAGCTCCGGGAGTTCCAATTCGAAGGTCACGTCTCGACTGACTGAACGCACATTCTGGACACGTTCAAGGTCACTCACGGCATCTTCTGGCCCGGTAACGACCAACACTTCCCCTTCTGCGAGTTCGTGTCGTACGGTAAAGCCTGCGTTTTCAACACGACTTCGGGCGCGGTTTCCTCTCGCCCCAACGATATACTGTGCCACACCGGTTGATGCGGATGCAAATCCGCTATATGCTAGAGTTGCTCCTGCCGCACCGATTCCTTTCAGTAGTGTTCGTCTATTGAATTGCATTGTGTCACCTCTAAAGCTGATGCAGACTGCAAGCCATACGTGCAGCTCTGGTCCATCACACTGGACGCACAGTTTTACTCCGGATTTTATAATAGTATTAGGCAACCTGATTTCAATCAGGTAGTGTCTAAGGGAACAACAGATGTTCAATATACCAGTCAACGGAAGCTCTGATGGAGTTATCACCATCCGTCCTGCATAGAACTATCCATTGTTCCGACGACCGGTATCTCCTGCTGTCCCCAATATGGAACCTTCTGAAAAGTGAGCATACAGGTATTGACTTCTGATTGTGGCATTCCACCATCATTTTGAAGCGTCTATATCCACATTTCGTCTCTCAGTTGTTGTGCGGACCTTCGATGTTACACTGCATTTTTCAGGTCGACGTTCCGTGCATAGACGAGATACCAGAT
>PWDW01000082.1 GCA_003553225.1 Halanaerobiaceae bacterium | reverse complement strand
TAGAAAATCCAGAAGGCGGAGAGTACTTGGAAGTCGGTGAAGAAGAAGAGATAATATGGAATACTGATGAAGGTGCCGGTGAGATCACACATGTAGATTTAGATTACAGTGTCGACGGCGGCACTACTTGGTATGTGATCGAGCACGATCTAGTCGACGATGGTTCTCATCTTTGGACCATACCAGATGATCCAACGACCGAAGCTGTAGTCCGTGTAACGGTATATGATGATCTAGGAGATACGGAGCCAGGAGTAGATACTAGCGATGAATTCACCATAACTGACGTGACACCTCCTGAAGTCACTCTCACTTCTCCAACAGGTGGAGAAGAGTGGTACGCAGGAGATGAAGAAGTTATCACCTGGGATAGTACGCAGGGTGACGAACCCATTGTGGGTGTCGACCTAGCATACTCTACCGATGGAGGAGACAGTTGGGAATCCATAGTAGATGGAACTGATGATGATGGAGTGTATAACTGGGAGATACCTGACGAAACGAGTTCGGAGTCTCTTGTCCGAGTTTGGGTACACTGTCAAGAAGATACTACCGGTCGAGATACCAGTGACGAATTCGACCTTATCGGTTATCCACCCGAACCACCGGAGAATTTGGATGTCGAATGGTGGAGTCTAGAACAGGATATATTCTTTGAAGACGATGTCTCCGAGGATCTTGGATACGATACATGGGAATCCCATCCCGAAGCTAGTGATTGGGGTATCCGTCAGCACGGTTCAGTGATTGGAGACAATTCATGGGACTGGGGTGACGGTGAGTTCAACAAAGACTCAGACGAGGGTATGGAGAGTCGTTTGATTTCTCCTGAAATAAATATACCTGCAGATTCTGAAAACGTAGAATTGACATTTGAACACTGGAGAGATTTCGGTGATACATCTCTATTTGACGGAGGAAACCTAAAATTATCTCAAGATGGTGGAAACTTTTAGATCATCGAACCTGAAGAAGGTTATGACGGAACAATCGCTGAAACCTGGGACAATCCACTCGGCGGAGAACTTGGATGGGGTGGTACAGTAGACTGGGAAACCGCAACATTCGATCTATCTGAATACACTGGTAGTACCATACAATTGAGATGGAACGCTGGAACAGAGGCCTGGGATGGTCTTGAAGGTGCCGGATGGCGCGTCGATGACATAGTGATATTGGAAGAGACACCCACCGGAACTGATCACAATCTAATATCCTGGGATTCTAGTGTTGGAGATTGGATCGATATTAACACGGATGATTCAGATGGTGAAATATCAACACCAGACGATGCTACTTTAGAGGCCGCCGGATCAGATGGCACTGTAAAACCAACAGAGATTAATCCTGAGCAGGAGGACGAATGGCGACGGCTATACGAAGGCGAATGGCGACCTGATGAAACTGATGATGGTATCGGTTTAACTAGCGAAGGCGAATGGTGGGGGGCCATAAGGATGGACCTTTCCGACGATATAGGTTTATCCTTTACCGATGTGGCTTATTTCGACCATGAAGAGGCAGCCCATTACGCACAGGGATATGTTGCACCAGATGATGGCGGTGCTCCAGCAGAGGATTGGATACCTACAGAGGAATACGAACCTACAGGTGCAGGATGGGTCGAGTTAGAACTTGATGAACCTGTAGCAGTAGAATCTCCCGGTGATTACTGGATAGTCATGGTGTTCGACGATATGGGTGATGGCCACTTCCCATTTGGATGTATCGAACCCGAAGTGGATAACGGTGGTATGGTCAACATGGATAATCCGCACGATCCCGGTTCATGGGATAATCTGGGTGATTTCGACCTTGATTATACCTGGGCCCTCGAATCTAGAGTCATACCCATGGATGTTTACTTCAATGTGGAGATCGTGGACTATGATGAGGAAGTCGAACCAGGTGAAGACGTCATTGTAGATTACACGGTCACGAACCAAGGAAATGAGATGGATACGCAGGACATAGAGTTCTATGTTGACGGTGATCTAATGGGTACTGTGTATGATGTGACATTAGAGTCAGGCGAGGTATACGATGATACGTTCACATGGGAGACAACTGAAGATGATCTGGGCAAATACGACCTTATGGTGGCTAGTGAAGATAATCAAGAAGAAGTCACGGTCCAGGTAGGTGACGTCAAAGAGATAGACTATTACAATATCTATCGTTCTGAAAATCAAGATGGCCCATGGGACGAGTCAGCTCTTATCGCCCAAGTCGATGCCGATGGCTCGGATAGTTACAGTTATGTTGACGAAGAAAAAGGTGAAGCCGACGATATCTGGTGGTGGTACGTTGTAAGAGCCGTCTCCGAAGAAGGAGTCGAGGAACAGAATACCGATGCAGTTCAGGAACCCGGAGCTGAAACCAGTCTGTTCGACCTCTCTTTGAGTACGGATGCACAAGCCGATAACTGGAATTTCGTATCGTTCAACCTGGTTCCAACGAACTCTGGACTTGCGGATATACTGGAAGATAGTGAACATGGAATATCGGGTAACTACGATAGGGTCATGTACTTCGACGCAGAAAACGACCAGTGGCAATCATATATACCCGGTCGTGATGACCACTTCAACAATCTGGACAACTGGGATCACACCATGGGTATCTGGATACAGATGAATTCTGACGATACGTTGACGATAGAAGGAAGTGAACCGACTAGCACGGACATCACCCTGAATCCAGGATGGAACATGGTAAGCTATCCGAGTGCGGAAACTACGGAAGAAACACTGCCCACAGAGGTCACGACTGTAGGCTACTTCGATGCAACAGAGGACAACAACATCGCTTACGTTGAAGTCGATGAATTCGAATTCGAACCAGGTCAAGGATACTTCCTGTATGCGGAAGAAGAAACCACATGGACCGTAGACTATTGAAAACCATAAACCCTTTATTTTTCTTTATTTTTTTGATTTCAAACTTTTCAGATATCTTGAATATGCCTTATCCACATGATCTATTTCATAAAGAGGTTAACATGAAAAGGCTGAACACCCACAGCAGTTGTTAAGTATCTTTTTCTAAATCCATCACACCTCAAAGAACCAGTCCATCAATTTATCAGATTCTT
>PWDW01000130.1 GCA_003553225.1 Halanaerobiaceae bacterium | reverse complement strand
TGAGCACAAAACTTTCTGACGGGTTTCAGGATATGCTGGATTTGGTCGACATTGATGAGGAGCTAAAAAACGAAGAGGATATGCTCATAAACAGGATAGATGAATTATTGGACCTGGTAAACGATATCGAGGAAGTGACGGAAGAGCTGGCAGATAAATACGATATAGATTCAGAAGCCGATAACTGAGTGAGCTAATTACAGACTGCAAAGTTTGCACCATCATTTTTTATCATTTACACCCAAACTCAGCGGGAAAGGTTTTGTTAGCATGGTTAATGACAATCTTCAGCTCTATTATAAGCTGTATGACTTAAGCCGCCAGCAGAACGAGGCCATCCAGGATGAGGATGTGTACGAGGTGCTTTCCATACTCCAGGCCAAAAAAGAGATACTGGGTGAGCTTGAGGATGTGGAACTGGAGGAAGAAATCCGCAGCCATTCCAACCCCCAGGAGACACTGCACGAGATGAGACAGCTCCTGGAGAAGCTCTCCGAGATGGAGGATGAGAACGTTGAGCTCATGGAAAAGCACATGGCTTCACTGGCCGAGGAGATAAAATCCCTGGCCGAAAGCCGCAAAACTATGGAAAGCTATTCGCAGTCACAGGCCGGCCAGAAGCAGTCCGGGGGCAAGGTTTTGGACGAAAAGGGATAAACTTAAACTGTTGAAGCTGTATAAAACTGTGCAATTATCTTATTAAATTATCTGGTGGCGAATCATGAGGATTGACTGATTAAATTTCAGCATATCATCTGGAGGTGGCAGTGATGGTGACTCCAGCAAGCGGCAGGACTGATTTCCTCCAATCGGCCATGAGCACCATAACTGTGAGAGAGAATATTAGCTACGACAGCGAAGCCGTGGAGGAAGCTGGCGATATGTTAAGACAGTTAAATGAAATACAGCAATCACCTCAGGAGAACAAGAGGGTTACTCCTGATGATATAGGTGAGCATATAGATTTTTATGCGTAGTATAATTTGAAATAAAGTTTATACACATAAAACTAGCAAAAAAGTTACACCTCTGGAGGTGTTAGTTATGGAAGCTCCAGGAGCAGGAGGAGCACAAAGCGTCCAAAATGCCATGAGCACGGCCATGACGAGACAGGCCATGAACCAGGATGCAGGAACCATCGATGCGCTCATGGAGAGCGTGGAAGAGATACAGGAGACAGCACAGGAGGTCGACAGAGCGTCAATGCAGGGAATAGGTGATAACGTAGACTTCATGGCGTAATCGATATCTAATCTACCATTTCAAACAGCAAATATAATAAACAATCTACAGTATATCTATTACACTCCTGTAACTTCCTCCTACCTTTCCTGATTTCTGCCCTTCCTGGTCTTACGCCTGGGGAGGGCTTTTCTTTTAGCGGTATATTAATAAACGAGTTTAAGGGGGCACATAATCGCAAGGACTAAAATAAAAATTGAGGAGCTGAGCAGAATGATTATCGCAGAAAGCAGTACCTTCAGCTATGCGCAGATGACTCAATCGCTGGAGATGAGAGCTTACGAGAATGACGCCGGTGAGCAGGTGGTGGAGACCTCCTACAGCTATGATTATCTGGAAATTAACATGACTAACGTGAGGGCGCAGGCCATGACCGATGATATCATTGATTTTCTCAGCGATTATTTCCATGCTCAGAGAAGCGGCAATGACAGTCCAGGCCAGCAGGAACTGAGAAGCTTTTACTCGGAAGCTAAGGAGGCACTGGCTAACAGCTTTAACAACCTCAAAAGGGATAACAGCCCGCTGCCTGGTAATAGTATCAAAGGGGCCAGAAACGGCAACGGCAGAAAGTTGGGTCATTTCGAAAATAATGACAACGGTGTGAGAGGTAATAATAATCTACTACACAGAGCTCACAAACAGGCTGTGAGGGATTTGAAGAACTGGTACCATAACGGAGGCGAGCCCAGGGAGAGAGTTGATTTCTCTTCTATAGAGATAGACCAGGTGAATATTGAGCAGGAGATTAGCCAACGAGTAGAAAACCATCTAATATAATAGCTGAAACCAGGCTTAGATATAAATTTAGCGGAGGTGTTGAGATTGGAAGCCTCAGGAGCAGATTTATCCCCGGCGGTACAGCGGGCCATAGACGCCGTGGTGCAGAAAAAGTCCACAGAGCAGGAGCTGGAGGCGGCCATGATGCAGTTTGAGCAGATGGAGGAGATACAGGAAGTAAAGCAGCAGCTGAACAGAGCCTCCATGGCGGGTATGGCCGAGAAAATCGACTTTCTGGCCTGATATATTTGCAGGATATATAAGTAAATGATTGAATCAGTAGTGGCAGTGTCAATATAAATTCCGAAAGGAGCTGAAGACCGATGAGAATTGACAGCCCTGGGCAGGCAGGCTTCGATATGGAGGAATATCAGCAGTTTCTAGCAGGTGAAGTCGAGAGGGTTGCGCCGAAACAGATAGACAACTTCCAGGATGTCAACTTTAACGACACCCTGGATGGCTACCTCCTGAGCTTTCAGTACGACGAGGAGCTGGATGAGAACGTACTGCATGTAATCGATAATTCCACCAATACTACGGTGAAAAGAGTGCCATCACAGGCAGAGTCCGAGCAGACTCTAAGAATCAGGAGGCTGGCAGGATTAATTGTCGACGAAAGAGGGTAGATGATGATTAACTTTATTCAGCTGTCAGAAATTTGGGGGGATACTATTCTATGTCGACCAGCAAATTCACTTCAGACAAAAAAGTCTCAGTATCAACATTTTTGCTGATAACCTGTTTAATTTTGACGGTATTATTGGCGTCGACTGGTGAATTAAAGGCAGAGGATGATATAATCGAGTTTGCCTGTGAAGAACTGGAAGCAGAGGTCAGGGAAATAATTGATATTGAAGAAGGGCCCATCAGAGCTGAGGACGTAAAGGACATTGAAACACTGGATATTTCTAACAGTTTCATAGAATCCCTTGCCGGCATAGAGCACTTTAAAAACCTTTCGGAAATCAATGCTCGATTCAACCGCATTGAAGATATAAGCCCACTTACGGAACTGGATAGGCTCACTAAAATTAACCTTTTTTCCAATCAGATAAGCGATATAAGCCCGGTATCCGAGATGACAGGAATAGAAGAGATAGATATAAGGCGTAACGACATAGAAACCATTGCCACTCTGGAAGGTG
>PWDW01000248.1 GCA_003553225.1 Halanaerobiaceae bacterium | reverse complement strand
GGATCATCTCCACTTCCGTTGGTGAAAAATATTGATATATGTTGCTATTGCTTCATTCACGAAAAGGACTAATTCCCATCTTCTCTTTCGGTCAAGAAGAAACTAAATTTAACTCACTTCCGACGGTCCCCAGGTCCTAGTACCTGGAGCGAGTCGCAGTCGTGACGAGCGAAAGGTGAAACAGAAATTTCGTTATTCGTCTTCTTTCTCTCAATGCGAGGATGGAGTCCTTTGACGCGCTCGATGCGCTAATGCTGGCCCAACCATGCGTATCAAATGGAGGGGCAGCGAAATGTTCATATCAGCTGACAGCAACATATACTTAAACTTACCAACTGTTATGGAGGAGAACCAAAAGTACTTAACTCTGATTAAATAAATGATTGTGATTCTAGGTGGCTAATTTATAAATTTCAAGGACATCATTTTTATCCAGTTCTTTGAAATTGCCCACCGTTCCCCGGGTAGTGCACTTTTCTGCCATTTCTTCCAGATCAGCTGTATCTACTCCCAGTTCTTTTAGTGAGGTGGACAGCCCGATTGAGTTAAAAAATTCTTCAACAGCCTGAATACCCTGCAGTGCGGTCCACTCCAGATTTTCAAAATCGGTCTCCACACCCCAGACCCGGGAGGCAAACCGGGCAAAACGCTTAACATTTTCCCGGTAAACATACTTCATCCAGGCCGGGAATATAACCGCCAGACCTGCCCCATGGGCAATGTCTTCATAAAGGGCACTTATCTCATGTTCAATAGAATGGGAAGCCCAGTCCTCCTCTCGGCCTGTGCCCAGCAGATCATTATGGGCTATGGTTCCGGCCCACATAATTTCAGCCCGGGCTGCATAATTTTCCGGTTCTTCTAGAACCAGAGGAACATTTTTTATTATAGTTTTCATAGTGCCCTCACATAAATGGTCCGTAATTTCAACATTTTTTGTTTGGGTAAAATATCTCTCCATAATATGAGCCATTATATCCGCTGCTCCACAGGCGGTTTGATATGGAGGCAGGGTAAAGGTTACCTCGGGATTGAGAATTGAAAACTTCGGCCGCAGTAGATCACTGCCAATATCCCATTTTAAGTCCTCATCTTGCTTGTTAATAACCGCCGCCGGACTGCTTTCACTGCCGGCCGCAGGAATGGTTAACACAGTCCCCACCGGCAGGGCCTCCTTTATCTCAGCCTGACCACTAAAAAAGTCCCACACATCCCCTTCATAGGGAACACCGGCCGCAATAGCTTTGGCGGAATCAATAACACTGCCACCCCCTACAGCTAAAATAAAATCAATGTCATTATTCCGGCAGATATCAATTCCCTCCCGAACCTTTTTCAGAAGAGGATTGGGTCTGATTCCTTCCAGTTCAGTAAACTCAATATTCTCTTCCTTTAGAGAAGTGGTAACTTTATCATAGACTCCGTATTTCTTAATACTGCCCCCACCATAGACAAGCAAAACATGATCACTGTATTTTTTTGACTCCAATCCGGTTTGCTCCAGAGTGTTTTGGCCAAAAATTATTTTGGTCTGGTTCTGAAAAGTAAAATTATTCATAATGATCACTCCTGTTTTTGATTTGGTTAAAAAGTCCTGAAACTTTGAAAAATACAAAAACAAAACTGTGACTGTCTGCAGCTGCAAAATAAAAATATAGTTAATTAAGTCGAAAATCAAAAAAAGTTAATACAGTATCTTTCTGTTGAGAGCTTTAAAAATAGCTTTCCCCACGGCTAAAGGAAGACTTTCATCTACATAAACAGCACCCACCAGCTGTTCGCGATCCGTATGTGCGCCCCGATACAATTCAAGCTCCAGAACCAGTATTTCATCATTTAAACCCACCCGATATACACTGGACAATCTTATATTTCCCTCAAAATCAACATATTTTTCAATTGTATTAATAACAGCCCGGCCGGCCAGTGAAGTTAGAGGCTCTACGGGAGAACCCGACACTTTATTTTGAACCCTTCTGCTTCCGACCTCCAGTTCAACAACACACACCGGCTGATTGTGCTCTTTATATATGGAAGCAATCTTAATTCTTTCCTGGGCCTGTTCCCGGGAAGCTGTCTCTTTAAGGCGGGCAATACTAATTTTTTTGTGACTTATCTCCTGATTTTCTTCTACCAGGATCAGTGTTTCCAGATCCCGTACAATCCTTTTGGGCTCCCTCTGCCCATTGGCCACAATGTGAATTTCATCAATAGCTTCCTCATCTCTGTGATTACCATTCTGCTGAAAGGTTATCTCACAGGAGATAACACCTTCCAGCTGTTCAATCTTTTCTGTAATATCTACACCCATCTTTTTTTATCCCCCTTCTTGCTGATGCAGAGATTCTCGTAGTGCAGTCTGTTTTTTGCGAACCGGCCGGTTAAAGGCCAGATCATATTCTCCGTCTTTGATTAACTTTACCATTTTTGCAGCCAGTTCAGGGTCAAACTGGGCCCCTGCATTTTGATTGATCTCGGTAATTATCTCCTCTTTACTGCGCGGCTTTTTATAGCTGCGCCCCGTAGTCATAACATCAAAGGCATCACATATATTTAAAATACGGGCTCCCAGGGGAATGTCTTCCCCGGACAGGCCATCGGGATACCCACTGCCATCATAATGTTCATGATGGTGATAAATAATCGGCAGGGCTTTCTCTATAAGCTCGATATCCTCCAGGATTTCAAACCCAAACACACTGTGTTTTTTCATTTCCTCATATTCTTCATCAGTCAGCAGATCGGGTTTTTTCAAAACCCGGTCCTCCACTTTTATTTTACCAATATCATGGATCTTGGCCATCTGAATAATTTTCTGCCGCTGACCTGATCTTATTTTTAATTGACTGCACAGTATATCGGCATACTCTGCCACCCGCTGACAGTGGCCTTCTGTATACTGATCTTTGGAGTCAATAACCTTAAGAAAACTCTCAATAATCTGGGTCAGAGATTTAATCTGCTGAAAGCGGCTGTACAGCAGATCTTTAATAATATATACAAACATGATTCCCAGAATAATAAAAATTCTCCCGAAGGCACTGTAGCCAAAATAAAATCCCAGACCGATAAAATAGGAGATAAACACATTTTTGGAGATCTCCAGAAAATACTCAATCTGTATTCTTTTCTGACCACTCCGGGAAAATTTTAATACCAGATAAAGCAGTCCATTATTGGTTATATAGTAG
>PWDW01000138.1 GCA_003553225.1 Halanaerobiaceae bacterium | reverse complement strand
TGTCCTGAATTGTTTTTTAGGGGCAGATTGAGAACTGAAAGTAGAGCAAGTTAAATTATTGTTTTTAAAAATTAAACAGGGGGTTTTACAGGTGAATAATAATCGATTTAGTTCAGTGGAAGTTCTGGAAATGGCCAAGGATATTGAAAAAAATGGAGAAAATTTTTACCGCACTCATGCCAGTCATCACAGTGATCCGGAATTGAAAAAACTGCTCCGCAGGCTGGCCCGGGAAGAGGAAAAACATTATAACACTTTTAATGAGCTGAGCAAAAAATCCCGGGCAGAAGAGGGAGATACCAACTATATTTATGATTACCAGGTCAGTGCCTATCTTGAGGCTCTGGTAGAGTATACGGTTTTTCCTCCGGCCGATGAAATTGAAGAAGAGGTAAAAGACATTGATGAGCTTTTGACTATTGGGATTATGGCTGAGAAGGATTCCATTGTTTTTTATCAGGAGATGCTGGAAAATAATACGGGGAAAACAGCTGATATACTGGAAAAATTAATTGCTGAAGAGAAAAAGCATCTCATGGACCTTACAAATTACCGGAAAGAACTGCAGTAATGCATTATGTGTATATTGTCGAATGTGTGGATGGTACTTACTATACCGGATATACAACTGAGGTTAAGCGGAGAATAAAGGAACACAATCAGGGAGAGGCCGCTAAATATACCCGGGGCCGGAGGCCGGTAGAGCTGAAATATCAGGAAAGCTGTGCCTCCCGTTCTCAGGCCCTGAAGCGAGAATGTGAGATAAAAAAGCTCTCCCGGGCCGGAAAAGAAAGGTTGATCGGTGGCAAAAATTAATTTTTTGCCCGGAGCCAGCAGCCATTCAGCTGAAATTAGCTGAAATCATCCAAAATCATCCAAAATCACCCACAAATTCGGGTTCAGTTTCCAGTTTGATTCCCGATTTTTCATAAACTTCCTGCTGCACAATGTGGACCAGTTTTTTAATATCCGCGGCGGTGGCTCCACCCCGGTTAATAATAAATCCGGCGTGTTTGACGGCCACTTCGGCTCCCCCGATCCGGGTTCCTTTGAGGCCGGCTTCTTCTATCAGCCGGCCGGCATAATCATTTTCTGGTCTCTTAAAGATACTCCCGGCACTGGGATATTCCAGGGGCTGTTTTTTCTTTCTCTGCCGGTTTATTTTTTTCATCCTGGATTTTACGGCTGAGGCCGGTCTGGATTCCAGGCAGAATTCGGCCTCAATTAACATTATGTTTTTTTCCTGGAGCAGACTGTGCCGGTAGGAAAAGGCCAGTTCCTGTGAGGAATATTTTTTCATTTCACCACTGCTGTTCATTATGCTGGCTCTGATGAGCACATCTTTAATTTCCCGGCCATAGGCCCCGGCATTCATGTAGACTGCGCCTCCCAGGCTGCCGGGTATTCCGGAGGCAAATTCCAGGCCACCCAGGTTGTTTTCAGCCGCTATATCGGCCAGCCGGGAAAGGCTGATCCCCGCTCCGGCGGTGATGGTCTGGCCCCGGACCTGATAGTGGTCCAGTTGACCGGTATGTATTATAAGGCCCCGGAAACCTTTATCACTGAAAATGATATTGCTGCCCCGGCCCAAAATCAGGTGGGGCAGGGGGGAGGGATGATCCTTAACTGCGGCCAGGGCCTCCTGGAGGGCTGCCCGGTGGTGGGGGACCACAAAGAGATCGGCGGGGCCACCCACCTTAAAGGTGGTGTATTTTTTTAGAGAAATGGCTGTTTTTACCTCCAGGCCGGATACCTGTTCAAATTTATTTATAATTTTTTTATTAAGTACAGACACGGTTGAAAGTACCCCCCATTTTATAATATAAAAATCCTTTTATGCTATCTATTATGGATCATCTCCACTTCCGTTGGTGAAAAATGTTGATATATGTTGTTATTGCTTCATTCACGAAAAGGACTAATTCCCATCTTCTCTCCCTCAATACCCTCAATGCGAGGATGGAGTCCTTTGACGTGCTCGATGTGCTAATGCTGGCCCAACCATGCGTATCAAATGGAGGGGTAGCGAAATGTTCATAGCAGCTGACAGCAGCATATACTTAAACCTACCAACGGTTATGGAGGAGAACCAAATATATTAAAAAAACACTGTTTTTAACCCTATCATTTATTCCTGACAATTATACTATAACACCAACTCTGCTCCTGATGCAATTTCTTGCGGCGAATTTTTGGATTTTGGGTTTGGGCAGCGGCTGGAGGGAAATCAGCCGAAAAACAATAGGCCCCTCCGGAGCTTAGGCGGGGTTAAACTTAATTGAGAAGAAATTATAAATTTGATATAATACCTGTGTTGTTTAAAAATTTTTCTGCTGCTGTGATGTAAGGTCCTTGTTATTTTGAACCACGATAAGAACAGGGTAATATAAAAAGCTGATAAATTAAAGGCTGGTTTAAACACGATGTTTATAAAAAGCGGGAGGTAGAATTACTTAAATATGAATCTGGAAGAAATAGAGGTGGACAAAGTTAAGATTGATCAGGATCAGCCCCGCAGTGATTTTGATCAAGAGCGTCTGATGGAGCTGGCCAATTCTATTGAAGAGGTGGGCCAGCTGCAGCCGATAATTGTGGTAAAAAAAGAAGACCATTTTCAGCTGATTGCCGGAGAACGCCGCCTGCGGGCGATTCGCAGCCGGGAACAGTCTACCATCAGAGCTCTGGTCATGGACTCCGGGGTTAATGCCCGCCAAATTCAGCTTATAGAAAATCTGCAGCGTCAGGATTTAAATGTTCTGGGGCGGGCCCACTCCATTAAAGAGTATATTGACGATAATGACCTCACCAAAAAGGAAGCAGCCTCTAAACTTGGTATCCCCCGGACCACCCTTACCGAATGGCTGAATATACTGGAGGTTAAGCCTGAATTTCAAAAAGAGGTACTAAATCCCGACAGCCCCCTGACTCTTTCCCATATTACCCTGGCCCGGGGACTGGCCAGCAGAACGGGAGATCCTTACAAACAGCGAAAACTGCTGGAAGGTGTTATTAAATATAGCTTTTCCCGGGCCGAGACCAAGGAAATAGTTGATCTTTTTGGCAGATACCTGCACCTGGAGATGGAAAAAGCCTTTTCGGCCATTATTCTTAAAAGAGAGAGAAGTGATCTCCTCGAGAGGATGTCCCAAACAGAAAACAGCAATCAGAAGCAGGGTGAAAAAACGGTTGCCGGTCTGCTGAACTCCTTAAATCGGGTAGGGGAGAGTCTGGAAGAATATATGTCCAGACAGGGCCCGGTGGAAGATGAAAAAAAAAGAGCCGATCTTTTAGGAGAGTTTCTGTATATTTATCAGCTGATGGAAACAATGCTTCCGGAGCTAAAAGAGAATAGAGTTAAAGATCTGGTGGTAAGGATGAAAGACAAGCATACTCAATAGGAGGTTTCATTTAATTATGGAAAGAAATATTTTTGCAAACATCAGTCCTCTGGACCACCGTTATTCACTGCGGAAAGAAAATTTTGCTGATTATGGTACCTATTTTTCGGAAAAAGCCGTGGTCGAATTTCAGGCCCGGGTTGAGGTGGCTCTCATTAAAGCACTGCACAGCAGGGGAGTCTGTGATAAACAGGTTGTCGAAGAAGTTCAGCAGGCAGCCGAAAACATCGAGGTTGAGGAAGTATATGAGGAGGAAAAAAAGACCAAACATAATATCCGGGCTCTGGTTAACTGTCTGCAAAAAAGAGTAAGTCCCAGCTCCCGCCCCTACATACATTTGTCCGCAACTTCCTATGATATTGTGGATACCGCCAATGCTCTCCGATATAAGGAGGGTACTTTTAATTTAATATTACCCCGGATGCGCAGTCTGCTGCAGGAATGGCTGGACATTGCTGAACAACAAAAAGAGACCCTGCAGATAGGACGGACCCACGGCCAGCATGCCGAACCTTTGACCTTTGGGCTGGTGATGGCTTTTTACTGCAGCCGGCTGAAGGAGAGAATGGATTTTATAAAAAAAGCTGCCCGGAACCTGAGGGGCAAGATGTCGGGAGCGGTAGGAGCCTACAATGCCAGCAGTATATTTTTTGAGGATCCCGGGGAGTTTGAACGAGAATTTCTCCAGCAGCTGGGTCTAAAGCCGGGTCCGGTGTCCACCCAGATTGTGGCTCCGGAATATATGACCGATTTCATGCATGGCCTTACCTCTGCTTTTGGTGTTCTGGCTGACTTCAGTGATGATATGCGCCACCTGCAGAGAACCGAAATCAGAGAGGTGGGCGAGTATTTTGAGTCAGACCAGGTTGGTTCTTCCACAATGCCCCATAAAAGAAATCCCATTAATTATGAAAACGTGAAAAGTATGTATAAGGAATTCACCCCCCGGATGGTGACCTCATATCTGGACCAGCTGTCCGAACACCAGCGTGATTTAAGTAATTCGGCCTCGGGAAGATTTATCCCGGAAACCGTGGTCGGTCTGCTGCTGTGTGTTGACCGGCTGCAGCGGGTTTCATCCCGGATGCATATCGATGCTGAACAGATGAAGAAAAATTTTGACCAGACCAGAGAGCTGGTGATCGCCGAACCCCTGTATATATTTCTGGCCTCACAGGGGCACCCTGATGCCCATGAAAAGGTAAGAAAGCTGACTTTAGAGGCTGAAAAAAAAGATGTTTCTCTTAAAGAAATTGTCCAAAAAGATGAAGAATTAACCCCCTATCTTGAAAAATTAACTGACAGACAGAAAAAAATGATGTATAATCCAGAATTATATACCGGAAAGGCGGCCACCAAAACCGAGAAAATTATCGCCGAGATCCGAAAATCTTTATCATAAAATCTATAAGTTTTATAATCAAATGACTTATTGCCGGGCAGTCATAATATAAGTGCAATATAAGTGCAGAGCAATCACAGGGCAATCATAATATAAGTTTTATAAGAAGAGGAGGAGAAAGGAGTATATGGTGACTAATAAAAGATTAGTACCTGAAGGTAAACCGAAAGAGGAGGGCGGGATTTTTGGCATGTATTCTGTGGACCGGGAAAATATAGCCAGTCTGGTATATCTGGGTATTCATTCTCTGCAGCACCGCGGACAGGAGGGGGCCGGTATTGCGGTCTCCCGGGAAAATGAGCTGGATATCCACAAGGGCAAAGGACTGGTGGATACGGTGTTTGACGAGGAAATAATTTCCAGCCTAAAAGGCAGAGCCGGTATTGGTCATGTTCGTTATTCCACCACCGGAGCCAGCAAGCTGGTAAACACCCAGCCCCTATTGATTAAGTCATCCCGGGGCTCTCTGGCCCTGGCTCACAACGGCAACCTGGTTAACAGTCAGGAGCTGAGGTTGTTTCTGGAAAACAATGGGTCTATTTTTCATTCTTCACTGGACACCGAAGTAATAGCTCATCTAATAGCCCGGTCCCCCTACAGTGATATTGAGGAGGCTCTTATTGACAGCCTGAATAAGGTTAAAGGGGCTTATTCTTTGACCGTGCTTACAGAAGACCTCCTGATCGGGGTTCGGGACCCCTATGGTTTTCGGCCTCTAATTCTGGGTCAGAAGGAGGACAGCTATATTTTGGCCTCTGAGTCCTGTGCTCTTGATATACTGGGAGCTGATTATATTCGTGATGTTAAACCGGGTGAGATGATTATAATTGATGAAGATGGCTATCGGAGCCGTCAGTATATGCCGATCCAGGAAAACAGGTTCTGTGTTTTTGAATATATTTATTTTGCCCGCCCGGACAGCAGCTTTAATGGCAATAATGTGCATCTGGTCCGCCAGGAATTCGGCCGGCAGCTGGCCCGGGAGGTTGAAAACCTGGAGGACATTGATGTGGTGGTCCCTGTTCTCGATTCAGGGCTTTCGGCGGCCCAGGGTTTTGCCGAAGAAGCAGAAAAGCCTTTTCAGTTTGGACTGCTGAAAAACAGGTATGTGGGACGCACCTTTATTGATCCCGTTCAGAAAATCAGGAATCTTAAGGTCAGAATGAAGCTGAACCCGATGCGTGAAATAGTTGCCGATAAACGGGTGGCCTTAATTGATGATTCAATTGTACGGGGTACAACCAGCAATCAGCTGGTGGAAATGGTAAAAGGGGAAGGGGCCCGGGAAGTTCATATGTTTATCAGCTCGCCCCCGGTAACTCATCCCTGTTTTTATGGTCTGGATACCTCCACCCGGGAGGAGCTAATAGCCGCCCAGAAGAGTGTGGATGAAATAAGGGAAGAAATCGGGGCTGATTCCCTGACTTATTTGAGCCTGGAAGGACTGGAGGAAATAATGAAAGAAAAAGAATCGGGCTGCTGTTCCTCCTGTTTTTCGGGAGATTATCCGACTGATATTGACCGGGATAAAGCCCTTTTGAAATAAAAGAGCCTTTCAGCCGGTCTGAACTTTCTTGTAAAATCGAATACAGTTAAAATCGGGTTTTTCAGAAAAGATTTTTTAAAATAGCAGATAGGTGGTGTAATCAAAATGAGCCAGGAGGAAGAAGATGGTTTAACCTATGCGGAATCTGGAGTTGATATTGATAAGGCGGAAAAAATGGTGGACCGGATTCAGGACCGGGTAAAAGAAACCTATACCGACGGAGTAGTCGGGGACCTGGGAGGATTTGGAGGATTGTTTGCCCCTGATTTTGAGAAATATGAGGATCCGGTGCTGGTTGCGGGCACCGATGGGGTGGGAACCAAGCTTAAGATTGCTCAGAAAATGAACCGGCATGAGACCATCGGTATTGATCTGGTGGCCATGTGTGTAAATGACATCCTGGCCCAGGGGGCAAAGCCCCTGTTTTTTCTTGATTATCTGGCCTGTGGGAAGCTGGATGTTGAGGTCAATGAGGAGATTATCCAGGGCATTGTGGAGGGGTGTAAACAGTCCCGGGCAGCCCTGATCGGGGGTGAAACTGCTGAAATGCCCGGTTTTTATCCTGCGGGTGAATATGATGTGGCAGGATTTGCCGTGGGTATTGCCGGACACAGCCAGATTATTAATGGAGCCAGCATAAAGGAAGGGGATCTGCTTTTGGGTCTTGCTTCCTCCGGAGTACACAGCAATGGGTTTTCTTTGATCCGTTATCTTTTGGACAGCCGGGACGATCTCTCACTTGAGGACAGTCTTGATTTAGATTCAGCTGCCGGGAGTACGACTCTGGGGGCTGAACTTTTGACTCCCACCAGGATTTATGTGCCCCAGGTACTGCCTTTAATTGAGGATGGGCTGCTGAAGGGGATCTCTCATATTACCGGTGGGGGTATGATTGATAATATACCCCGGATTTTGCCCCAGGGTCTGGAGGCTCATATTTTTCCTCCCCGCTGGCCCCGGCCCACTATCTTTAATTATATCCAAAAACAGGGTGGGGTGGCCCGGGAAGAGATGTACCGTACCTTTAATATGGGTATAGGACTGGTTTTGGTTGTGGCCCCGGCCCAGAAAGAGATCGTAGAACAGAAGCTAAAGAAAAAGCAGGAATCAGTCTTTAATATTGGTGTAATCAAAAAAGGTTCAGGAGGGGTAAAGCTGGCCTAAAAAGCTGAGTCAAAATTCTTAAATACTTTTTTGCTATTTTAAAAACTGGGGTGATGAAAATTAATTTAGCTGTATTTATATCCGGAAGAGGCAGTAATCTGCAGTCTATCATAGATTCTATTTCTCGGGGGGAGCTGCCTCTGGATTTGAAAATTGTGATCAGTGATAATCGGGAGGCCTATGGTCTAAAAAGGGCCCGAAAGGCGGGAATTGAAGCCCGGTATGTAAATCCCGGGGCCCACGATTCTGAAAAGGGGTATGAACAGCAGATACTGACTCTGCTCAAAGAAAGGGAGATAAAAATTGTGGCTCTGGCCGGATTTATGCGCCTGCTGAGCCCTTATTTTCTGGAACAATTTTCCGGAGAGGTGATGAATATACATCCCTCCCTTTTGCCTGCTTTCAGGGGTCTGCATGCTCAGAAACAGGCCCTGGAATATGGGGTCAAGGTCAGCGGCTGCACAGTACACTTTGTTGATGAGGGCATGGATACGGGACCAATCATACTGCAGGAATCGGTACCGGTTTATGATGATGATGATGAGGACAGTCTGGCCGCCAGAATTTTAAAAAAGGAACATCAAATATATCCGCAGGCCCTGAAGTTATACGCCACAGGGCGCCTCCAGAAAAAGGGCCGCCGGGTTAAGATTCTGCCGGAAAAAAAGTAAAAAAACAGGAAACCAGGAAACCGGAATAGATGAATTTTTTACTATATTTGTTAATATAATATTAAGTGGAAAGGATGGTTGTTATGCCCAAAAGAGCGCTGGTCAGTGTTTATGATAAAACTGGAGTTGTTGATTTTACCCGAGAGCTGGTGGAGCTGGGATATGAAATTGTATCCACCGGAGGTACAGCCCGGAAGCTTAAAGATGGTGGAGTTGAGGTAATTCCGGTCAGTGAAGTAACAGAATTTCCGGAGATGTTGGAGGGCCGGGTTAAAACTCTGCATCCCAAAATACACGGAGGGCTGCTGGCCCTAAGAGAAAACAGGGAGCATATGCAGGAGCTGAAAGAACAGGGCATCAGGCCCATTGACATGGTGGTGGTTAATCTTTATCCTTTTGCCGAGACCATCAGCCGGGATGAGACTACCCTAGAAGAGGCTCTGGAGAATATTGATATCGGAGGTCCGACCATGATTCGCTCTGCGGCCAAAAATTTTCAGGCGGTGACCGTGGTAACCGATCCCGCTGATTATGAGGCACTTATTGCTGAGCTCAAGGAAAATGAAGGTCAGCTTTCCCGGGCTCGAAAAAGAGAGCTGGCCAGGAAGGCTTTTGAGAAGACCTCAAGTTATGACCGGATGATTTGTGATTATCTCCGGGAACAGGAAACCAAAGAAACTGAGGACAACAAACTTCCGGCTCACTTTACCATGGATTATAAGAAAAAGATGGATTTGCGTTATGGAGAAAATCCCCACCAGAGAGCGGCATTTTATGAAGATGAAAATATAACCGAGCCTTCAGTGACCGGGGCCCGTCAGCTGCATGGAAAAGACCTTTCCTTTAATAATATTAATGATACTGACGGGGCTCTGGAGCTTATAAAAGAATTCAGGGAGCCTGCGGCCGCAGTTATAAAACACACCAATCCCTGTGGTCTGGCTGTGGCTGATAATATCTGTGAGGCCTATATTAAAGCTCATGCCGGGGATCCGATGTCCGCTTTTGGCAGTATTGTAGCTCTGAACCGAACTCTGGACCGGAAAACAGCCGCAGAAATAGCCGGACCGGACAAGTTTGTGGAAGTGGTGATTGCTCCTGGTTATGAAGAAAAAGCAGTACAGGTTCTTAAGGAGCGCTGGGATAGTGTCCGGCTCCTGGAAACGGGTTCTCTGGACCGGGACTGCAGTAGAGATAAGTATGAGCTGAAAAAAGTGACCGGTGGTCTGCTGGTCCAGGACAGAAATGACCTGCTGTACCGAAAAGAAGATCTGGAGGTTGTAACCCAAAAACAGCCCTCCGGGGATCAGATGCAGGAGCTGCTTTTTGCCTGGACTGCGGTAAAACATGTTAAGTCCAATGCTATTGTCATGGCCCGGGATCGGGCTCTGGTTGGTGTAGGGGCCGGTCAGATGAGCCGGGTTGATGCCATGATTATTGCCGCCCGCAAGGCTGAAAAACGATCAGAGGGAGCCGTTGTTGCCTCTGATGCTTTCTTTCCCTTTCGGGATGCAGTTGATGAGGCGGCGGACAATGGTATCACCGCAATCATTCAGCCGGGAGGTTCTATCAGAGATGATGAGGTTATTGAGGCCGCCGATGAACACGATCTGGTGATGGTTATGACCGGTAACCGCCATTTTAAACATTAATTCTAAAGGCAGGTTAGCAGTACTTCTGATCACCGATATATTCTCCAGGGTCTGACTGGAAACCTGGTCGATACATTCACCTGTAACCAGGACCTGGAGATCATTTTTTTCGTCAATCCGGGAGGCAATTCTGAACATCATGTGCCTCATGATGGTGGTCAGGTATTTTCCCGGGCAGTTTTTTTGAAGTTGAAGATTCGGGTGTTTTGAACTACGAACTGCTGTTTTTAAAATAGCAAAAAAGTCTGTGGTCTTGAAGGTTAAATTCACGGTTTTCAGGAGGCCGATTATGCTTTATGGGCTAGTTTTTATGCTGTTATATTTATCACCACTTATCCTGTTTTTAATTATCAGTATTGCCTTTGATATTATATACTGGCGCAGGGCATTTTACTTTCTGGTTTTTGTGCTGGGATTTTTTGCCTTTTCTACTGGTAATCTGCTGCTTCTGGTGCTGCTTTGGATCGGGATTATGGCCGTGTTTTTTATGAAAGAAGAGGACCGAACCCGTTTCCCTTCCGGGGTGATTGCCAGTATGGTGCTGCTGTTTTTGATAGTCTCCTATGGGCTAAATGCTCTGGAGGTTATTGAGATGAATGCGGGTGCCGTTTTTGTGCGCTTCTGGCCGGTTATTCCTCTGGTTCTGGGCCTGATTTATCTTTTCAATCCCCGGAGTGATTTCAAAACAGGGCTGGTGCTTTTAGAAATTGCGGGGATTTTCATTTTTTTAAATGCGCTTTTTTACATGGGTGAGGGGATAACGGTTCAGAATCCCGTTTTTGCGGGGATTATTATTCTCTTCTGGCCGGCCTTCCTTTTCCTGCTGGCTGTGGATGCCTACCGGGGCTGGAAGGAGAGCGGGGACCGTAATTACATAAATTTTCTGACTCCCCGGCTGGTGACCGGAAAAGAATGGAGTCCGGAGAATACTTCCCTGCTTTCTGTGCTGGGTAAACTCACCTTTGAGCTCAGTGAACAAGATCTGCTTTTCAAAAATGTCCGCAAAAAGTCTATCCGGATTAGTGGGACCGCTGTTTTGGGAAAAGTGGAGATCAGAATACCCCGGGATACGGTGATTGTCTCCGATGATAAGAAAATGACCAATTTCCCCGGAAAATCTAAAAGGGCGATCATCAAAGGCAATTATGACCGGACCATAAAAGAGAATGATAAAATACGTTTAATTATCAATACCCGCAGGATTCTGGGAACCGTGGAGAGGAAACTGGTCTGAATCTACTGCTCGAAGTCTATTATTTCTATTTTTTCGTCAATATTCTCCATTAATTGATCCGGATTTATATTTTTTTCGGCCCGGACAACTTCCTCGTGGTGGGGCCGGGTTGCGGGATGTTTGGGTACAAACACAGTACAGCAGTCCTGGTGGGGTCTGCGGGAGATATTATAGGTCTCAATTTCTTTGGCCAGCTGGATGATCTCCTGTTTGTTGTAGCCTATTAAGGGCCGCAGTACAGGCAGGTTAGCCGTGCTTCTAATCACCGATATATTCTCCAGGGTCTGACTGGAAACCTGGCCGATACATTCACCTGTAACCAGGACCTGGAGATCATTTTTTTCGGCAATCCGGGAGGCAATTCTGAACATCATGCGCCTCATGATGGTGATCAGGTATTTTTCCGGGCAGTTTTTTTTGATAGCCCTCTGGATTTCGGTGAAATGGACCAGATGCAGCTTGATGTGGACCCCACTTTCGGACAGTTTATCGGTCAGGTCAAGAACTTTCTGGCGGGCCCGCTGTCCGGTATAGGGAGGTGTATGGAAATGAACAGCCTCCAGACTGATACCCCGCTTAAGGGCCAGCCAGCCGGCTGCCGGACTGTCAATACCTCCTGATAAAAGCAGCAGTCCCCGACCACTGGTACCCACGGGCAGGCCCCCCGGACCGGGAATCCTGTTTATAAAAAGATATATATTTTTACTTCTTATATCCAGTTCTACTGTTAGTTCGGGATTTTCCAGGTCAACGGTCAGTCCTTCTGTATTCTGCAGGATATGGGCCCCCAGTCTGCTGTTAACTTCCAGGCTGTTCAGGTGAAAGTCCTTGTTGGCCCGGTTGGTCTGGACACGAAAGCTGGCCGGAGTTTCAATCTCTGTCAGTTTTTTTTGAACCATCTTAAGGGCTGCTTTTTTGACGGCCGGGAAATCAAGCTCCACAGCTGTGGCCGGACTTGCGGATACAATACCCGGTATTTTTTTGAGCCGGCTGAGATATTGAGCAGTGCTGTTTTCGGGAATAACAAAAATACGTCCCCGGGATTTTTGTACTGTAAACTCGCCCAGGGGCCGGCAGATAGTTTTAATACTGGAAATTAGTTTGTTAATAAAAAAGGGGCGGTTGTCCCCCTTAAGGCCGATTTCACCATATCTTATAAGGATAAGATCATACATTTTTTATTCACTCCTGTGAGGTTTTTGGGGGCTTATTTTAAATATACCCCGTATAGCAGACTGCAGGTGGTGTTTTGGTTTGTTTTGGTTTATTAGATATGCAGATAGTCAATTTTTTCTTTTATTTTGTGAACTGTATGCTCCATTTCCTGTTTGGTATTAAGAGCCGACAGGCTGATTCTTATGGTTCCCTCAAGATATTTTTCGGAGAGATTGATTGCTTTCAGAATTCTGTTGTTTATTTTTTGCCGGGAATGACAGGCAGAACCGGTTGAGACATAGATATCATCTTCCTCCAGAGCATGGACCAGTACTTCCCCCTTTATATCGGGCAAGGAGATATTGATTATATGGGGGGCTGACTGCTGAGGAGTATTTATCTGCACCCGGGAGATAGTATTCTGTATCTGCCTGATTGTAAACTGCTTTAAGGAGGCCAGTTGCTCATCGGTACTGCCCCCATTAACCTGTTTGGGAATATTTTTGAGAGCCGGCAGGAAGCCGGCAATTCCGGGGGTGTTCTCCGTTCCGGAGCGCAGGTCTCTTTCCTGTCCTCCTCCCTCCAGCAGGGGTTTGATCATCATTCCGTTTTTCATGTAGAGAGCCCCTACTCCCTGGGGCCCGTTTATCTTGTGGGCACTGACTGTCAGCAGGTCGATATTATCCTGCTGGGGATGAAGCGGTATTTTCCCCAGAGCCTGAACCGCATCCACGTGGAAAAAGATATCCCTGCTGTAGTTTTTTATGGTCTGAGCCAGCTTAGATACTGGTTCCAGACTGCCCAGTTCATTGTTGACATACATTATACTGACCAGTATGGTCTCCGGTTTAAGGGCTTTTTGCAGCTGCTGGGGGCTGATTATTCCCCGGCTGTCGGGCTGCAGGTAAGTAACCTTAAAGCCCGTCTCTTCCAGGGACTTAAAGGCATTATAAACTGAAGGGTGTTCTATTTGGGTGGTTATTAAATGCTGGCCCCGGTTTTTATAATTCAGGGCCGTACCCTTAAGGGCCAGATTGTTGCTTTCTGTTCCCCCGGAAGTAAAATAGATTTCACCCGGTTTAACCTCCAGCAGAGTGGCTAAAAATTTCCGGGTCTGCTGAATATGCCTTTCTGCGGCTGCCCCCCTGTGGTGCAGGGAGGAGGGATTACCAAAATCGTTTTCCATGACTTCTGTTACTCTATTTATAACTTCGGATAACGGCCTGGTTGTGGCTGCATTATCCAGATATATTTCATCCATTTAAAAGACACCTTCTTTCTTTTTGTATTATAACACAAAAAGGTGTATTGCAAAATATTTTCGAAAACCCGGTCTGGAGCTGAGTCTTCTTATTTAAATTCAATATTGGGGCAGGATTTTTTGGTTCTATGTCGAACATTAATAACAAGCAAAAATAGATTAAATCCTATATTCTAAGGTAATACATAGCTCTGTGTGCAGTAAAGTTAATAATGTAGGGTGCAATATAGTTTATAATATCTGATGGCAGAAAAAAAGATTAGCCTAAACATGAGCTTAGCCTACCTTCGTGATGGCCACCAGCTTAGCCGACAGACAGAGATATAATGTTCGGTACGGCCAAAACAATAACCGGAGGGGGTTGAGCATAATGAAAAAGTATTATATCAGTGTATTAACATTTCTGATCACTCTGCTGTCTTCTATTTCTGCCCTGGCAGATACAGGCTTCTGGACATAATTAATTGAGCACAATTTTTGCCATCAGATATTTTTTTATTTATTTTTTTGTGGGGGTTTTTTCTGTGCCTGTGAAATTGAAGATTTATCTGGGAACCGTTTATACGGTGTTTCTGCTTTTCTTTATTTATTTGTTTTTTTATCACAGCACCCCTCTCTTCCTGTC
>PWDW01000105.1 GCA_003553225.1 Halanaerobiaceae bacterium | reverse complement strand
TCAACTCCATATCTTCCATGTCTATATCTTTCTTCACGTAAAATTCAACAAGCGTTTCTTTCAAAGCGTCTTCCAGCTCTTCATCCATATCTTCTTCTAGAGCTCCTCTTACGATCTTCAAAGCTTTGAATCCTATCCATACTTTCAACCGTTTCAATATCTTCATAGTATCATCTCCTTTTTCTTTCATACAATTCATCCAAAAGTTTCTACCATCCACGACGCTATCCTGACCAAAGCTACAACAGTAGCTGCGCCGCTTCCTCCCGTTATCAGCGGGTGTTCTCTACCGAACTTCTTCATCCTCATCAGGACTTCGTCCATTCGATCCTCGGACGTATTCCTGCGGACTCCAACGAAACCGTCTCTCTGTAGATTTGCGATGTCAGTCGCGGGACACTCGGCAATGTGTTTCTCCAGCTTTCCGTCTATCACACTGTCCCAGTCCTTTCGCTTGTCAGCTAACTCTTCCGTCTTTTGGGACAATTTGTCAAGAGTCTCTTTCTGCTGTTTTAAAGAACTCTCTATTGAGGCAATCGACCTCTTGATCTTGGTTAAACACTCGTTAGTATCTTTGAGGTCCTGCAGCCTGTTCTCCTGCAGATCGTCTATCCTCTCGTGAACCCTTTCGAGCTCGTCTCTCTCTACCTTGTTGCCTGACATCTGGTCACCTAAAGAGGAGGAATAGGAGGGAGTTTTTCACCGTGTTCTAGACCTCACTAGGTCAGACCTTCCATCTTCACGATGGCGGTGCTGCTCGTGTCGTCGTCTCCGTGTTGATACCATAACGGTAACGTCCTGCAAAAGACGTTGCCTATGTACGCTTGGTTGTCCTTGATGTAGTCCGCTCTTTCAACCGTTATGTCTTCGGCAACTATGTACTCGCCTATCTCCGGGCCGGTCTCCATAAGGTATGCTGTACCTTCGGGAACAGTAGGTATGACTCTTATCCGTCCCACTAAACCGGCTATCCTGTTCATCGTCTCGTCGCCTTTCTTGCTCTCTGCTTCATGACTTAGATATAACTGCGCCTCCGTCTTCCCGTCCATCACTAGATCCAACGCTCCGGGATTCTGCCCGAAACCGTCGTCGCTCTGATCTCTGAGTTCTTCAAGCATCTTCACCACGTCAGCGTAGGGAGTTGCGCCGGAATCGGTGTGGTCGTCCCAGCTGCCTTCCTGCGGGCTCAACGTCTGGTAAGGAACATCGTCCAGACCGGAAACTCCGCCCATCTCGCTGCCGTTGATTATCAGATCATCGTCTAACTCAGCAACTTTCCTCGTGGCTTTCAACGTGTACCTGTTCACGAACTCCTCGTTCAAGTAGTCTTCTCTTGGCAGCTCGTACCCCCTAGCGTTCTTGACGATCATGTTCATGATCCTCTCTCTCATGTCGGGAGAGTCTCTAGGGATACTTCCGCCGGGCATCACTATCTCAGCGTCCTGCGAGTTGTCCTCGGTATCTTTCCAGTAGCCGAATTCTCTCGTCTTCTTCGAAACGTTGTGAGTCGGTAACAACTGCCTCGCGTTAAGCCTCTTCTTGAAGTGCGGTATCAGCTGCGCCCTTATGGTCTTAGCAACGTCTTTCGGTAACTCTCTCTCTATTTTAGCTTCAGATCTCATCTCTTTTACACCTCCTTTTCTTGGATCCTCCGTATCACATCAGTTTGATAACTAGCTCTTCTTCGGCTCCGGCGTCGGTCTTCGCTTTTCCTATAGCAGTTGACAGCGCCTGACTAAGCAGTGAGCCGTCTTCGTCCTCTGTTCCTGCATCAGTTACATCCTCTTCATCTATCGCCTTCACCTTGCCGTCTCCAGCGCAGGCAACCAGATCGCCTGCATCGACCGTTTCTCCTGTCGCTGTCTCAACTATCGCGACTCCCGTAACTCTGACTTTAACGCTCGAATCTTCATCGACATCGTCGTCTTTCGGCGGATATTGATTCAGAACTACACCAGCAGTCCCTTCAAAATCTTCTGACGTTAAGTCGTACTCGCCGTCTCCTGTATCGTATACCACGTCTCCGGCTTTCATATCACTATCTGCTATGCCTGACTCGTCTATCCCAGGTCCTATCGCCTTCAGGTTCCTATCGGTCGTTATGTTTGCCATCTTCTTACCTCTCTATCTCTTTAGGATCAGTTCTCTTTTAGAGGATCTTCATACAGGTCTATCACTTCAGGCCCTTCCTCGACGTCGTTGCTGCCAGGAGGAGACCTCAAGTTCTTCCCTGCCTCTTTCTTCTCTTTGGGTTCGTTCAAACGTGCATTAGAAGCTCCTTCTATGAGAGCCTCAAGTTCGAACCGTTTCTTGTCCTCCAACTGTTCCTCTGAAAGCTCTGTTAATTCCTCAGCCCTTTCACGTAACCTGTCTATCTCTTTCTGCCTGTACTCGTCCAGCTCGTTCTTCAGCGTCTCCACCTGCTCTCTCAGTTCCTCGATCATCTCTTGTTTCCTCTCTATCACTTCATAGTGGTTACACTCTTCACTTTGTTCTTCTATCTCTTCTTCGTTCTCGTTCTTTTCGCTCTTTTCTTCCTCGTTCATACTATCCTTTTCCTCAATTATCCTGTAGCTCCCATCTTCGTTCCTCTTCATCTTCATATCATAAACCTCTTCAGTCTCTGTTTTAGAATGGTCTTTCCTGACCAGTGTTTTCAGCTTTTCATGGATCTTGTTCAATAAGCTCATCTTGTCGTCCTCTTCATCTATCATCTTTTCCACACCTATTCCACATCCCTGTTCCGGACTGCACGCACCTTTATCCACGGAAGCTATGTGGTCCGGCAAAATCTGCGTAACAGTTTCGTCGTACTCCAACTCGTTCTCGAATTCATCGGTGTGAGTGCCCTCTTTGTTCTCCGGTACAGCCCAGTAACCGATGGAGATCTCGTCTCTGTCTTTCAGGGCCTGCAACATCACTTTCCAGTAGTTCTCGTCCTGCTGGTTGAATTCGGCGGGCTCCTGCATCACGTACAGCTCGCCTTTCAGTCTCTTCTTTTCCTCGTCCTTCTCGACGTTACCCAAAAAACCGATTATATCGGTGGGGTTCTTCACCACCATCTGATCCGGATGTTCGAAAGTTATAGGTCTCCCTTCCCACATCTGCCACGTCTTCTTGATCTCGTCCCAGGGCTTTAACGTATTATTGCATACCGTGGCGGAGCAGAAGGAGACCGGTGCGGTCATGAAGCC
>PWDW01000198.1 GCA_003553225.1 Halanaerobiaceae bacterium | reverse complement strand
AGGCAGCTCGGCGAAGGAACAGCCGGAAGTGACGATGCAGACATAAGATGGTCGGAGATCCATGCAGTAGACATCTATGGAACTGTCCATAACAACGACCTCGCTTTCACAGAGAAGAGATGCGAAGTCTGTGGTGAGGAGTTCCAGGAAGGCGACAGGGTGAGCCTGATCGTGAACGAAGTGAGAGAAGACGGTACTTACATGGTCCCGAAGCACGAAGCGTGTTAGCCCGAAGATATTCTCTCGATGAACGAAGGATAGGTATGAAGAATGGGTACAGGTCTGAAACATCCAGCAACACACCCTCTCGACTGGGGTGAAAACTACACAGAGTGGAACGTACAGGATAGTTTGATCGTTGACGAGAACAGCCTGAACGAGATATACGATACCGTCCAGGACGATATTCCCTTTTCAGAAGTCAACACGGAACAGCTTGAATCTTCTTTTTTAGAGCAGCTATCACTCTCGGATCCTACCGTTTACAGCTTGAGTGACACGCTGGTTTCCACCTTGGGAATTGGGGAGGAAACAGCCGAAAGTATTGTGTGGACCTTGGTCCAGGACTTGATGGTAGAAGACCCGTTCTCGACAGACTTCTCAACTACATTAACAGAGGAAATGGATTTTTCGGAAGCCGTAAGCTGGCAGGCGGTTGCGAGCATAGTATCGAACCTCCAACTGGATGAACAGGAACAGGCAGATATCCTTGCAGATCTGTTACAGACGGTAGATGTTGACGACACTTCCACCGCCCAACTACTTCAGGAATGTGTTGATGGAGTGACCTTCGATGAAGTGGACACTCACAGCCTGCTAACGAGTATTATCGAGGCTCTGGACGTGAACGATGATCTCGAAGAGATAGTTGACGTGATCGACGGCCTTGATCTGAGTGAAGCTGATGCTTACGAACTCCTTATGACTCTGGCCGATCAGGCCGGTTTAGATGATGAATTGAAGGAGATAGTGGACCTGGTGGAAGGTCTGGATTTCAGCGAGGCGGTCAGCTTTGGATTGGCTTCCCTTCTCTCTCAGACGTTAGATATCGATGATATTCCCGCCCTGGAGCTTTTAGCCGGTTATTCTAACGGTCTGAGTTTTGATGAGAGCACGTCCTTCAGTGAGCTTGCGGACGTTATAGAACAGGTGGAGATGACCCAGGAACAGACGTTCTCGCTGCTGGCAGGGATTGCACAGCAGCTCGACACAAATGATCAAAGCGCATACGAGCTCATGGATATCCTCGTGGATGCGCTGGATGTGGTGGACTTCGATTCCACTCAGGTGGTGTATGATCTGGCAGAAAGCCTGGATATGGATGAAGCAGAGGCCTTCACGATGGCTGCTGATCTGATACAGCAGCTCGATGTAGGCGAGAACAAGAAGGTAGAGCTGATCACGTCTGCGGTGCAGGAACTGAACCTTGACGATGGATCTACAGAGGAATTACTTGCTGGTCTTTCTGATAGCCTCGACTTCTTTGAGAGTGAAGCCTTCGGCTTAGTGACCTCCTTGATGGAAAAGCTGGAGATAACGGAGGATATCGAAGAGATACACAGAGTGATCGAACAGCTGGAGTGGAACGAAGCGCAGAGCTATCAGCTGATGGCGACGCTGGTACAGGTGATGGACGTGGTGGATAGTCCCTTAGCGGACATACTGTCCTCCCATTTTGATGGTCTGCGCTTTGATGAAAGCTTGACCTTTAACGAGCTGGTAGATGTAGTGGAACAGCTGGATCTGGAAGATGATCAAACGGTCTCGCTGCTGGCAGGGATTGCAGAGCAGCTCGATATCGATGATAACCTAAGAGAAATAGTCGGGCTGACGGAACAGCTCGACATCGGCGAACAACAGGTTTACGACCTACTGGTGAACGTGGCAGGGTGGCTGGACCTGAGCGAAGCTGAAAGTTACGACGTCCTGGCGAATGTGATCGAACAGCTGGAGTGGGACGAAGCGAAGAGCGTGGATCTGGTAACGGACGTGATTCAAGAGATCAACGTGGACGATATTCCCGGGTTCAAGATGGTTTTTGGCCTGATGAACAGCCTGGGATTGAGCGATAAGGTGGTTTCAGCCCTGTTTGCCGATGCCGTCACGGGTCTCAGTTTGGCCGAGAGGAGTGAATTCTACCTATCAGATCTACTGGTAGAAGTGCTGGATATAGGGGATATCACTCTCTCCGAACTGTTGGCAGGGATTTCCGAAGGTATGGAGCTCTCAGAGGCAGAGACTTACAGCGAGTTAGCTGACGTAGTTGATCACATAGACGTGAATGATGTACTTGAAGAACTCGTAAAGATAACGGAACAGCTGGATCTGAGCGAGGCGGAGGCCTACGAGCTTGTAAAGAGTGTTGTGGAAAAGCTGGATCTTGGAGAGACGAGCGACTACGACCTGACAGTAGTTCTCGTTCAAGTGTTGGATACCATGGATATCACCTCCGGACAACTCTTGGAAGTATGTTCCGAACAGCTGGAGCTCAGCGAAGCTGAAAGCTACAGCGTCATGTCGAACGTGATCGAACAGATGGATCTATCGGAAGCGGGGGGTTGGAAGTCGGCCTTCACCTTGATCCAACAGCTGGATATCGGTGAAGGGCTCAAAGTAGAGTTGGTGACTGAGCTGGTGAATGAGCTGGAAATCATAGATGATCACTTCGCAGAGCTCATTGAAATAGTTAGTGATGTGGTAAACGTCCAGATGCCCAAGGTCACAGGTATGGAACACCCGACGAAGCACCCGATAAAGTGGACTCGAGAACCCGAGAGGATGAAGTTCACAGGTATGGAACACCCGACTAAGCACCCGATAGATTGGGGTAGAGAACCACCGAGATATCAGATATTGTACGACATGATCGAAGATATTGATGCGGACACCAACTCAAGAACTGCACTTGTAACGTCTGTTCTTGAAGGTCTTTCGATGGATTCAGAGCAAGTCAGCCGGCTGACAGCGGCGTACTCCAATCAGTTAGAGCTGGATGACGAGGATCCCGGGTACAGCATAAGCTCCAAGGTAGAACAGAACGTTGAGTTAGAGGAAAGCGATATCTTTTCTCTCGTGGCCACCTTGAGAAAGGACCTCGAACTCGGAGAAAGCATGACACACAAGCTGGTGACATTGTTCGCAGACAGCATTCTTCTCGACGAGGAAGAAGTCTACGAGCTGCTCATGAGATGGAAGCAAGATCTGTCCTTCGAGGACGCT
>PWDW01000247.1 GCA_003553225.1 Halanaerobiaceae bacterium | reverse complement strand
CGGCCTCGATGGCCTAATACTGAAACTATCAATGCGTTATTTCAAAGAAAGTTTCAGTGAACTCGCCTACTAGAAATAGACTGGCGTTTAATCAGCAAACAACCTCGCAAGTTCCTTCTAGGAATCTCCGTTCGTGAGCTTTGCGAACGGACGGGGAGGATGTCAAAATTTTCATAGCCCTAACAGAATAAATCAATACGTTCTTGCCAGGGCAGATTGTCAGGAACAGTGGTATTACTTTTGAAAAAATGATCAGTTATACATATACCTGAATAACCTTTTTCTTTGTATAAATGGGCAAGTTCTGCTCCACTAATATTGGCACATGTACTTCCTTCGTTTGTATGACAGTGTATCTCATATATAAATGATTCCATTAATTTTAACTCCTTAAATATATTATTCTCAAATCAATGTATCGGCCTTTGGACAACCCCACATTTATCAGCCCACCTATAATATTTCTGTTTAAATTCTTCAACTATTTTTGGTTTTCTTTCAGCTAAGTCATTTAACTCTGTCCTATCTACTTCCATATTATATAATTCCCAATCTTCTTTTTCATTTCTGCTGACCAGTTTCCATTTCCCATCTCGCACCGCACAATTACCTTCATGTTCCCAGTAAATTGGATTATTTCTTACCCAGTTTTCCCCTGAAAATATATCCTTAAAACTCTCACCTTCCAGAGGTGTTATTTCCTGACCATCATATTCTTCAGGATATTCAGCATCTGCTATGTCAATACAGGTTGCAGTTATATCAGCTATATAAACGGGAGAATCCACAAGTTTTTGTTCTTTAATTTTTTCAGGCCAGGATACCACAAACGGAGTGGCAATTCCCCCTTCATGGACCCAGTGTTTAAATAGCCTGAAAGGAGTATTGGATAAATTAGCCCAGGAGCGGCCATAACTCATATAGGAATCTTCTCCTCCCGGTGGTAACCCGTTCCCCCGTCTATCAAATCCAAAAGGCCCACCTTCATGACAGCCTCCATTATCTGATAAAAACATAACTATTGTATTTTCTTTTTCTCCCAGTTTTTCTAATTGATTCATAATCCGGCCGATACCCTGATCCATCCGGTCAATTTGAGCAGCATAAATAGCCATTTTTAATTCCATTTCTTCTTTGTTTTCGATTTTCTCCCAGGGTTTGACCTTTTCATCTCTGGGAGACTTAGACCAGTCTTCTTTAATAATTCCCAGATCAATTAACTTTTCATACCGTTTATTTCTTAATTCATCCCAGCCTGCCTGGAATTTGCCCTTATACTTTTCTATATCTTCCGGAAGAGCATGTAAAGGCCAGTGGGGAGCAGTATAGGGTACATAAAGAAAAAATGGATTTTTCCCACTTCCATAGTCTGCCAGAAACTCCACAGCCCTATCTGAAATCGCATCTGTCATATAAAAGTCATCTTCTGGTGGTGTCCAGGTTTCCCCATCCAGGGCCATCTGTCTGGTAACACCATCAGCTTTAGTCTTTTCAATATTAAAGTAATTGGCAGCCCCACTGATTAGGCCAAAATATTTGTCAAATCCACGATCAGTAGGCCAGTGTGGTCTCTCTTCCCCCACATGCCACTTTCCGGACATTAAAGTAGTATAACCTGCTTCTTTTAAAACTTCAGAAATAGTCACACAATCCTCCCTGAGAAACCCCTGATAAGCTGGTCCCACTCCTAAATCACCAACCATATCCCCCACTCCGGCCTGGTGAGGATATAAACCGGTCAAAAGAGAAGCCCGGGTCGGACAGCAGCGGGCAGCATTATACATCTGAGTAAATTTCAACCCCTCTCCAGCCAGATTATCTATATTGGGTGTATCTATTTTAGAACCATAACAGCCACTATCTGAAAAACCCATATCATCAGCCATAATCAACACTATATTAGGTCTTTGCTTTTGTTTTTGAGTCAAATTAATATCCCTCCAGAGTATTTTGATCATTTTGATGATGTGGTTCCTCACTTTTTTTCATTTTCATCAAAGAAATGGCCGCTAAAAGGGTATTAAGTAAATTCCAGAGTATCAGCTGCCAGCCAGTAATCTTCCCAGCCCCTCTATATGCTAAAGGAACCGGTTTAGTCCGGCAATGAAATTCAGGACCAATATCAATATCAGCCTCTCCCCCGGTAGAAGCCAGATGCCATTTAATTATATAACCGAGTTCATAACCTGCTTCAGAAAACCAGTGTGCTATTGTTTTCTGATCCCGGGGTAAGGCAATATTATTCCAAAATTTCCAGTTTAAGCTGCTTTACAGCATCAAAAATTAGTATAGTCTTCTCTTTGTTGTTTTTGTGTGTTTTTTTTCTTAAATTAATTGTATCAAAGAGAAGCTGGACTTTCATTACTTTGCGGAATAATTTCTTCTTTAATTTTAACCTTTGCTTAAAGATTTTACAAAACAACTACCATCCAAAATTATATTTTTTCACTATCTAATACTTCTGAAATGGTGGTTAACATACTCCCATTGAAATTATTTAAGATTTTAATCGATCTCCTTCTTTTTTAAATTTTCACTACCTTTTTTTATAAGAATCATAAAAAATAATTTAATCTTGAGTATTCCTATATGTTATGTTATAATTCGATTAACAAATTATTATACGGGGGTATTAACCATGAGAAAAATTATTTCTTCCTTTATAACTGCTGCTTTACTGCTGACAATTTTATTCTCCGGTTATGGAATTAGTTCAGCTTCCTATGAATTGAGATTTACTACCATGCCGCATTCACCACACATCTGGATTGATGTGATGGAAGAATTTTCTGAAAGGGTTAAACAGGAAACCGACGGTGAAGTAAATGTAAGCCTTTATACAGGCGGAAGACTGGGTACTGATGAAGCCATTTTTGATGATATGGAAATTGGTGTTGTTGACATGAATGTGGGAACTGCTGCCAATGCGACAACTATTATTCCAGAATTACAGTTATTTAGTTTTAACTATCTTTTTACAGAACTTGACCAGCTAAAGGCAGCGGTTGATCCGGATGGAGAAATATTTGCCTCTTTTGCCGATATTGTTGAAGAAAGACAGCCTCATTTAAAATTAATGCCCTTTATGGGTGGAGGGACAAGAAATCTGAACACTACTTTTGGTGCTGTTAAAAAACCAGAAGATCTGGAAGGTTATACAATGAGAGTTATGGAATCCCCAATAGAAGATGCAATGTGGTCTGAACTTGGTGTAGTGACCACCACGATTCCATTCACCGAATTATATACTGCTGTACAGACGGGAGTAGCAGATGCTTTTGAAGTTTCCACTGTGGGTTATCTGGGAAATTCTCTTTATGAAGTTGCTGAATATCACAATCGGACAGCTCATGAATTTATGGTCGGTGTATGGTTTGTAAATAGAAATAGTTTTGAAGAATTACCATCAGAATATCAGGATATTATAATGGAGACTGCAGAAGAACTGGCCAGAGATAGCATTGATAAAGGATTAGAGCAGGAACAGGATATCCTGGAAGAGCTAAGAGAAAATGATGTTATTATCAATCATGATGTTGATTCTGAAGCATTTTCTGAAATTTTAGAGCCCTTACATGAAGAATTTGCAGAAACAATTGAAGCCACTGAAATTCTCAATTTAATTCAGGAGTTAGATTATTAAATACAGCATTAGAAACCGGGAACAACAGCTTTCCCCGGGGTGGCCCGGGGGAGGCTCCTTAATAAATTCATTAAGTGGCCCGGGGGGGAGTTTACGATGAAAAAGTTATTTAATATTTTAGATAATATACTGGTCTGGTTGAATATGTTATTTTTATTTTTGATTATAACATTAACCCTGATCCAGGTTGCTGACAGGTATTATTTTAAAATAGGATTAAGGGGCCTGCAGGAAATAACGATTTTGTTATTTATCTGGGGTATATTTCTGGGAAGTGCTCTGGCTGTAAAAAATGGAGAACATTTTAAGATAGATATCTGGCCTGCCCGTTTTAATAAACTGAATAAAATATTAAATATATTTTCCGGGCTCATTATGCTGGTGGTTGCCCTGGTTCTTTTAAGACAGGGCTATGATCTGGCTGTTTCCAGTTTGAATAGATTCTCCAGACAGCTCGGTATCAGACGTTCCTGGTCCACGGCAGTAATCCCGGTATCAGGTATGGTAATGATTTTTTATCTTTTAAAAGATTTATTTTATCAAATTATTACCACTAAAAAACCATAGATCAGCTGAGGAGAAAATATAATGAACTTAATGTTTTTACTGATCTTCATATTTTTATTATTGGTTTTTCTAAAAGTCCCGATTGCCTTCTCCCTGGCAGCCTCTTCAATTGTAATTATTTTAATTGAGGAATTACCTTTAAGGGTTGTCATAAGCCAGATGTATGAAGGTGTCCGCCTGTTTCCCCTGCTGGCAATTCCTTTTTTTCTGATGGCTGGTTTTATGATGAATAAAGGGGACCTGACACCACGTCTGGTAAAGTTAAGCCAGAACATAGTCGGGAAATTCAGGGGAGGGCTGGCCTATGTAAATATCCTGGTCAGTATGCTTTTTGCGGGAATATCCGGTTCTTCAGCTGCAGATACTTCTGCTGTAGGTGGAATATTAATTCCGGCTATGGAGAAAGATGGCTATGATAAAGATTTTTCGGTGGCAATTACAGCTGCATCTTCTACCATGGGAACAATTATTCCACCCAGTATTTATATGGTGGTTTACGGAGCTGCAGCCGGAATTTCGATTGGGGCTCTCTTTTTGGGAGGAGTTATACCCGGAATTTTAATTGGACTTTCTCAGATGATTTATACCTATTTTCAGGCCAAAAAAAATAATTATGCAAGACATAGCAACAGCAGCAGAGAGATACTGATTAATTTTAAAAAAGCCATTTTGCCCTTACTAATGCCCTTCTTAATTGTGGGCGGCATTATCGGGGGGGTTTTTACCGCAACCGAAGCTGGAGCTGCAGCCGTTTTTTATGGATTTTTCCTTATTTTTGTTGTGTACAGGACTATGGACTGGAAAGATTTATATGATCTATTTAAAAAAACAGCCCTGTTTTATCCTGTTCCCCTGTTTGCCATATCAGCTGCCAGTCTTTTCGGCTGGCTTGTGACCTACCTTGGAGGTGAGCAGTATTTTGTTTCTGCATTAGATTCACTGGGACTGGGCTCTACAGGAGCTCTTTTCTTTTTAACAATAATTTTAATAATTGTCGGTACCTTTATGAGCCCGGTGGCCGCCATTTTGGTTTTTATTCCGTTTTTAAGAAATCTTGAATTAGCCATGGGCTATAATCCAATCAGGCTGGGTGTTATAGTCTGTGTCAGTTTATCATTGGGGTTGATTACTCCTCCATATGGACTCTGTTTTTTAATTTCCTCCCAGATAGGTGAGCTGTCTATTGTCAGAACATTTAAAGCCCTGCTGCCCTTAATTATTGTTTTCATATTAGTACTTGTGCTGTTAATTATTTTTCCCGCTCTAACAACTTTTTTCCCCGAACTAATCGCACCTCATTTAATGTAAACTAAACAAATATAATTAAGGAGGAATTTAAAATGGAAGTAAAGGGATCCTGGGTGGCTGTTCCCACTCCGTTTAAAAGTAATCAAAAAATTGATTTTGCCGGTTTTGAAGAAATAATAGATTTTCATGTTCATAATGATACTGATGGCTTATTGATTCTCGGCTCTGCCGGTGAGTCCTCCATGCTGTCTGGAAAAGAGAAAAAGAAAGTAATCGAATTTGCTGTTGATTACTGTCAGAATAAAATACCGGTGCTCATCGGAACAACCGGTTCTGACACTGCCGGTTCTATAGAAATGAGCAAATTTGCTCAAAATGCAGGAGCTCCGGGTGTACTCCTGGTCCTACCTCCATATATAAAGCCCCCACAGCAGGATATCTACAAGTTTTATTATGATGTGGCTGTTTCCATAGAAATTCCCCTGGCAGTTTACAATAATCCGTCCAGAGTAGGCACCAACATTGAAGCAGAAACATTAATTAAAATTAGCAGGATAGAAAATGTAACTGCAATTAAAGAAGCCATGGGAGATGTGGATCAGTTAATCAGGGTGAGAAAGGAAATTGATGATGATATTGATGTTTTAACCTGTGATGCTCCTGTTTACTCCATTATCATCCCCAATCTGGCGATCGGTGGGGAAGGTGTAACCAATATCAGTGGCAATCTTGCTCCCCGCAAACTGGCTCAAATATCCAGACAATGGCAGGATTTTGATGATATAACCAGAACCAGAAAGTTCCTTTTTAAGTATTTTGATCTAATGGAGGCCTGTTACAGTGCTGTTAATCCAATCGTGATCAAGGCAGGAATGAATTTGTATGGACTCCCGGCAGGTATTCCCCGTAAACCACTGCAGCCGCTGTCAGCCGAGAAAAAAAAGCAGCTAGAACAGATAATGATAAAACTCGACCTGATTGAGAAATATAAGAATTAATTTGATTTTACAATAAAAACTCATCTTTTATAAATATCTGTCTTTCAAACCAAAGCACTTAATCCAGAAATGCATTTTTAAACATTATTCTGAATAATATTGCCCAAAAGAAAACTCCCCATTTGTCTTTAA
Organism: Halanaerobiaceae bacterium; assembly: GCA_003553225.1. Taxonomy (GTDB): domain Bacteria; phylum Bacillota; class Halanaerobiia; order Halanaerobiales; family Halarsenatibacteraceae; genus T1SED10-99. The sequence goes on along the minus strand of PWDW01000247.1, from coordinate 7,630 downwards.
TGTTAGAATTATTTTATCAAAAGGGGAGTCTTCTTTTTATATTTTTATTGGTTTCTTCCCAAAAGAAATAATACACTACTTTTGATACTCCTATTTTCAGTCCTTGCCACCTACCAATCTATGTTTCCCTTATATTTCAAGATAAAAATCTGACTATATTATTTTTCTTCTAAAGATGAATGACCGTTTTAGCCATCATCACCAATAGCATCTACCGGGCAGCTTGCCAGCGCAGCTTGACAGGCCTCTTTTTCTTCATCACTCTCCGGCTGCTTAAAAACAAATGCATAGGCACCATCATCAGACATTTTGAAATTATCAGGTGCCTCATTCACACAGACCTCACAGGCAATACACTGTTCATCAACATAATAAGCTCCGGAAACATTTTCTGCTACCTTATTTTCTTTATCAGCCATTACTAACACCCCTTAGTTTAAGTTAAGTTTAATTACTTAGAACTTGCTTAACTCATTGATAACCAAACACCTTAATGAATATTCAAATAATTGATATATCAGTCTTTTACCGTCTAACACAACAATTATCACAACCACCCGAACGGCTTCCCAACAGGACCCATTTACTTTCCGGTACCGGGTTAATTGGCTGCTTTTCTGTGAACAGCTACCACCTCCCGAAAATCAAATTTTTTCCTGTAAAATATGTTTTATATCCTCCAAACTCTCGAACATTTTTGAGATGCTATCTCCAGAAAAAGTCCCCCCGGTTCAGTGATAATTATTTTCTTCAATTTAGATAAAAGATATCTCCGTTAAAAACCATACAGCTCCCTCTTTTAATAAAGTGGTTTATTACAAAAAAAATCAGGAGCTGGTGTGGATCTCCACTATATCCTGATCCTCCAGCTGATAATCTTTGCCCACATTCTGGCCATCAAAGCGGGCAGAACCCCAGAGGTGAGCCTTCTTAAAATTGTTGGCCAGGTCTTTATGGACCCGGCCGGCAAAATCAATAACTGAGGCCCCCTTTCTTAGAACAAAGGGATTGTCAGTATCAGCTTTCCTGCCGGGAGCTTTAGTATAAATTCTGATTACATTCAGCTTTTCAAAAATCCTCTGTTTTAACCTATCAAGATTTTTTTCGGTTTTACTGGAAATTGGTATGAGCTCAGGATGGTCCGGAATCAGTTCTTTTAAAATTTCAAGTCTTTCCTCACTTCCCTCGATGTCTATTTTCGCTGCCGCTGTGAGACATCTGTGGTCATTAAACAGCATGTTTTTTTGGTCTTTATTCCTGCCATATATATTTTTTTCCTGTAAAAATTTCAGCATTTTCTCCATCTGCTCCACACAGTCTTCTCCGGCAATGTCAACAAAAAGTAAAAGCAGATCTCCCTTACTAATAGTGCTTATAAAAGGTCCGGGAATCCCTTCTTCAGTAATCGGTGGTGTATCAACCAGCTGAATTTTAATATCTTCATAGGGCATCATTCCGGGCTGGGGTAGGGTAGTGGTGAAAGGATAAGAGGCGACTTCCACTTTGGCATTGGTCATCTTTTGTACCAGAGAGGATTTCCCCGAATTTGGAAAACCCACCAGCACTACCTGACCAGCCCCCTGTTTTTCTACTAAATAGGGGTTATCCTGAACTTCTCCCCCCTTGCTCTTTTTACTTTCTTCTTTAAGATTGGATAGTTTCCTTCTCAACCTGGCCCTCAGTTTATCAGTTCCCTTGTGTTTGGGAATAACGGACAGCATTTCATTCAGAGCTGATATTTTTTCATCTATTCTGCTTGCATTCTGAAATTTTTCCTCTATTTCGTAATATTCAGGAGGTAAATTAGCAGGCATAAAAACCCCTCCAGAAAACAGTGTACTATTTTGTTATTTGCATTTTATCTCTATTTCTCATTTTATCTCTATTATTTAATATTCTGGTTAATATACAATTTCCCTTTTTATTACACCCATTAAAATTTTGACCGTAAAAAAAGCTGCCATAGAAAATAATACCTTCATCCACCCTGGCATTTTTTATTTTTCTTACTCAAGTTTCCTGACCAGCTCCACCCTTCTGTTGGCAGCACGCCCGGCTGAGGTTTCATTTGTTCGCTCCGGAGCAGCAGGTCCAACCCCCACCGCCTGCAGCCGCCTTGACTCTATTCCGTGATTTTGAACCAGCCAGTCAACCACGGCATTTGCCCTCTGTTTAGAAAGGGTCATGTTGAAATCAAAAGAACCCTGGTCATCGGTATGACCTACAACATATATATCCAGCTCAGGACTCTCCTGCAGCAGTATAGCAATCTCTTCCATCATTTCACCTGATTCCGGCTTAATCTCATAACTGCCGGTATCAAAGTAGATTCCATATACTAAAGCTTTACCCGTCATTTCAATCTGCTCTCTTAGATCACCGGCAGAAATCAAATCTTCAGCCATCTCCTGGCACTCTATTACATTGACCAGTACCAGGGGTATAGAAGAATGAATACTGGGGCCACCTACAAAAACTCCCACATATATTTCCTGGCCCCGAATAGTAGTTTTCGCTGCCAGATAATGCTGGTTTGAAGAAGCTGGCAGGTAATAACCTATATCCCCCCGGCTGACAGAAGTCGTGCCTCCCTGAAAGTAATCTCTTTGATATAAGGCACTGCCATAGCTGCCAATTTCATCACCGGATCCGGAAAAAAGGACTTCAAAGTCTGCTCTTTGCAGGGCATTTTCATAATTTCTAAATATTTCAATCACAGTTCGGTCCTGGGGAACATAGTAAAGGGTTTTGGTTAATCTTCCGGCCAGCTCTATACTTTCTTCAAATTCTTCACTATCACTATCCCACAGGCCCAGGCCCAGCTCATATTCATCATATTCCAGTTCTGTCTGAAAAACTATTTTAGAAGCAGGGAAACGTGATATCAAAGGGTGATCTCTAGCCCCTTCTGCCTCCCGGCGGTCCAGAACAAGACGTTCAGTATCCCTCTTTTCAAAATCCAGATTTACTTCAACCTGGCTGTCATCAAGATCCCTGCTTTCAACTACAGTGACCAGGGCAATGTGATCTCTTCTATGAATACTGGCCCCACCGGTCAGAACACTTACATAAACCTCTTCTCCATCAATCTCAGCTCTACCAAGCAGGTAATGCTGATCGGCAACACCTCTGACATGATAACCTATATCTCCCCGGCGTGTAGAACTGAAGCCGCTGTTAAAATCAATACTGGAGGCCAGTGCTGATCCATATCTTCCCAGCTCATCACCCACACCGCTGAACAGAATCTCAAACCCTGAACCCTCCAGTGCCGCTTCATAGTTTTTATAAACTTCCATCGGTGAATGTTCCGAAGGAAGATAGTACAGTTTTCTGGTGATCCGCCCTGCAGCCAGAATACTGTCTTCATAAACTTCCTCATCACTGTCCCATTTACCCCTACCCAGTTCATATTCATCATAATTTACAGCATGGTAATAAACAATCCTTGATTCGGGAAAACGTGTAATCAGGGGGTGATCTTCACTTCCCTCAACATCAGCGCCCAAAGCAGTCCCGGTCAATAATAACAGCCCGGTACATAAAATAAGAAAAATTTGTTTTACCATAGTTCTCTCCCCTTTTCAATTTATTTTGCCAGTCTGACACCCGATAACAATTAAAATAGTCCCTTTATATGTATATTCTTCATTACTAAAAATAAACCTTGTTTTACCATTATTTTAGCTTATTTAGCTTATTACATTACAGGCTTTTTTCATTAAAGATTGTTTTATTATTGTTTGAAGCCTGATTTGATTTTTTCTCTTTTCGCAGAGGTAGTTACGGTGTTTTTACTTTAAAAAATTGCTAACTGCATCAACCACCAAAGCCTGCTGTTTTTTTCTGCTAATTTGGGCTTCATTATCTCCATCCTGAAAACCATACCAGCCAAATTGCGAATGATTGCCTCCCTTAATTTCTACCCATTGGGTATCTTCAGGCAAATAATCTTTTGAATCATTGATTTTAATAAGAGATGTTATCCCATCTTTATCTCCATAGATTGATAAAACCTGTAGATCTTTGTTTGACAAATCATTATTTTGGGCAGGATAGGAAGCCAGAAGAATTAACCCGGTTAATTTTTGATAATTATTATAGGCAAATCTGGCTGCCATAGCTCCCCCCAATGAATGACCACCAATTACCCAATCTGTAATCTCACCGTATTCATCTATTACTTCCCCGGCCCGATTTACACCCAGTACAGCCAGATTTAAAGGCATAGGAACAACAACTACCTTATAGCCCAATTTTGCTATCTCATAGGCCAGGGGAGCATAGGCTTCAGGCTGTACCCGGGCTCCCGGATAGAAAATAAAACCGGAAGGAGTTTCTTCACCTGATGGTCTAAAGGTTAACCATTCATTAACTTCAATATTAACCTCTTCATCTCCCTCCAAATAACTTTCTGCCTCCACCATTGGCCCATAGGGTCTTAAATACCAGACCCCAGATATAATAATAATTATTAAAACCAGTAAAATTATTTTGTATTTATGTTTCATATACCGAAAACCTCTTTTCTTTAATAAATACTTTATGAAAAAATAAAGGAACTAAAACAATTGATAATTTAATTTAAAATAGATCTAAAAAAAACAATTTCACACTGATACAAACGGATTTCCCTTAATAAAAAACCTCCATAACTTTTCTCTGTATTCTTCAGCATAATCTATATTTATCCTTTTACCTGAAATTACTTGATACTCTGGATTATTATCATCTGTTTTTAAATAAATTTCATCTCCCGAAACCAAATCATAGCCATTTAATTCTTTATTAATATCCAATGCCTGAGATAATTTTCCGGGGCCATTCGTAAATTCTTCAACTTGTTTGCTCTTGATATCTCGTTTTTCTTTAATAATTTCAATCCCGGAAAGCGGTTCTACGGCCCTCACAAAAACCGCTTCTGGCTTGCCTTTTTCATTTGTTACTATGTTGAAACAATTATGTATTCCATATATCAAATAAACATAAACACAGCCGCCGGAATTAAACATGACTTCTGTGCGGTCAGTCTTCTTATTCTGATATGCATGACTTGCTTTATCTTCGGGTCCAGCATAAGCTTCGGTTTCTACTATTCTGCATTCTACTTTTTCACCTTTTAATTTTCTAACTAATAATTTCCCGACCAGATTTTCAGCCACAGTAACTGCATCCTGTTTATAAAAATCTTCTCCCAGTCTCAACTTACTTCCTCCTATATTTCAACGAAAAATTTCCGCCTTCTTTGTTTTTATCTTCCATAAAAATTATTCTTCCCTCTTGCAGCTGACATATACAATTACCTAACCCTCAATAGCCCTTCTCTTTTCATTCCAATCTTTTGCATGACCTTTCCGGAGGCCGGATTTTCTTTCTGGTTTATTCGCTTTAACAGGAGCTATCTAAAAATTTCTCACCATCTCCATGGCAATCTGTTCCCATTCAAAAATATTTTGTGGTCTGTGAGCACATGAACTGATGTCCTTTAGAACAATGTCACAGGAACAATTATACTTTTTACTGGCCTGAATAATGGTTTCCAATTCATTCCTGGCCTCTTTTTCATTTAATTTACGCCCCGACACAACTGAAGGATTTGGTTTGGCAGACAGCACATATTTTTCATTAATTGCTTCAGCTGCTGCATTAACATCAGCCCAGGGAGAAATAGATATTTTTCTCAGGTTGGGTATCTTTTCCACAATATCTATTTTTTCATCCAGCGCTTCACAACAGCCATAATATACCAGGCCACATTGACCAACAGTTTTTTTCATATACTCAATGTCAAACTCCTTGTGCATTTCTTTGGAAACTGAAGAAAATATCTGAGCCGCCCCTCTTCCCCAGACATTTTCCCGGGTCAAGTTATTCCCCTCAAAATCATCGCCAGGCAAATCATCAGTTTTTGCCGGCGTACAGTGCAAATCATAGGGGTCATTATCAAAGAGGCCCAGCTCTTCAACCTGTTTTAAATAAGACATTTTTGTCTCAGTTAGTCGAGCAGCAATTTTATGCATAAAATCAGGGCGGTCTATTAAATCAACAAGTAAATTATTAACTCCCCGATACCTGGCAATATCATCCCAGGTCATTACTCCATAATAAGAGATACCCGTAATTTTTACTGGAATAATGTCACCGATCATATCCCCAAGTAAATTATATCTCTCAATTGTTTTTTCCCTGTTATAAGATATTTCAGGATTATGTATTTTGGCCAGATCTTCTTCTGTTTTTAAAATATCCTTATAATCATGTGATTTAATATGATTTTTTTGATCTACACTTAAAGTTTCTTCTTCAACAGAAATACCAATACCCGTTGAATCAATAATTTTGCTGACAGGTATATAGGGAGGTACAATCATGTCCGCCGGAAAATATTTATCCCTGTAAATAGTTGAACGTAAATACCATTCCACTTCCCGTAAAAATTTATTTTCACACTTTAAAGTCAATTCATCGCCAATATTCATCTCGTTCCAGGGTAATTCATCAATTAAAACTACCGGCCTTTTCATTCTTAAGTCATTTACAGCTTTATGTAGTTCAATTTTCTGTCTGTTTCTTTCACAATGAGCAATCTCAAAATATTTATAAGTAAGCTCTCTTAATGTCTGCCTGTCCTGTTTTAGATTCATGGTTACCCCTCTTTCTGAAAATCTTATCTATCCTGCAATTCATCTCTCACAAATACTCCCCAAAATTCAGTTGGCTCATAATCATACAAATTTTTTAACATCCGGGGTCCGGCTTCATGATAAAAACACCAGGCTGTCCAGTGATATTCATTTTCGTGAATCCACTCGAATATATAAGATACCCATTCACCATAATCATATCCGAACTCATCCCTGTCACCCTCCATAATTCCCCATTCACCAATCAAAATAGGATGCTCCTCATTTATTATATCTATCGCCTCTTCTTTACTGGTTGCATATTCTGTTTTCCAGGGATACTTATGCGCATCATACATTAGACCTCGACTATCTTCAATATCCTCCAGGGCATATCCTTCAGCTATCCCTGATAAATCATAGCCCCAATCCAGGCCACCGGCAACAATTATATTCCTGGCTCCCTGTTCTCTTATCGTGTTAACTATACCCTGATGTCCCGGAGAATCAAAACTACCATCTTCTTTATGCATTGAAAAAGCATCATCGGTTTCATCATAATCCGTCACAACTCCTCCATTTTTCCAGACATCCCAGGAAATATTAAAAGGTTCATTATAGATCCCAAACAAAACATGGGGCTGGTTTTTGTATCTGGCGGCCGCACTTGCCCAAAATTCCTCGCTCCGGGTATCAGGAGCGACAAAACCATTCTGTTCCTTATCTTCTGCACTAAATACTCTTTCAACTTCAAAAGATACAGTGAAAATTAAAATGAGAAATAAAATTTAAATTATCCTTCAATATTTTTTAATAAAAATTACCCCTATTTAAGTTAAATTGAATTTATTATATGAAAAAAGTGGCCTTTCATAAACAAAGTTAACTATCTACTTTATTAACCATCTTTCAGATTCAGCAAAAAAAGTCATTTAAAATCTTGTCTATTTGCTTTTTTGAAAATATAATAACCGGACAAACGTCCTTGCTTAAAAAAGTAAACTCCT
>PWDW01000104.1 GCA_003553225.1 Halanaerobiaceae bacterium | reverse complement strand
GCCGGAGACAATGTTTTTGCTCAAACTATTGAATTTCATTATTCTTACATAGAGATGGAAGATGATATGGAAATAACTGCTCAGCTGATTAACCATGAAGAGATTACTGATTATTCTAAAGCCGGTTTAATGTTAAGGAATGGTCTGGAGTCAGAAGATGCCCATGCATTTTTAATGAATGTTCCTGAACCCAACTTTCTTTTTCACGCCCAGCGCTCTACCGGGGTTGGCAGTATGCCAGTTAATACAGTGTCTGGTTCTCCTCCGGACTGGATGCGTCTGAAAAGAAGTGGAGATACCATATATGCCTATAATTCGGAAGATGGAGAAGAATGGGTTGAGGCCGGAGAAGTAGAAATAGACCTTGAAGATGAATTTTATATTGGTTTTGCAGTATCCAGTGGGGATAGAGATCAGCCTGCTAAAGCCGAATTTGAAAATGTTACTGTAGATGGAAAAGAGGTGGACCCGGAGCGGTGGTCAAATAAAGACATCGGAGAAGATATAAGAGCAGCTGGAGAAATGATAGAAGGTATAGTAAGTTCCAAAACAACTCGAGAGATCAGGCGTTATGACATTGAGAGCGGTGAGGTTAAAGATAAAATTACTGAAATTGAGGAACCGACCGATGCAGCCATTGATCCGACAACCGGAGAACTGGTTGTAAGTGATAATGGCCCAGATCAAAATGTAAAAATTTATGATGTATCCTCCGAACCCCGGCAGATTGATACCCTGGGCAAAGAAGGAGGTAAGTATTCCGGTACTTCCGGCGAATACGGTGAGTTCAAGTTTAATCATCCCGTAGCAGTGGGAGTGGACGGAGAAGGAAATTATTATGTGGCCGGTAATGGTTACGGAGATCCCTATCCTGAGCTAGGATTTTGTTTAATTAATGATATTCGTTCTTTTACCCCCGATGGGGAAGAGTTACGCTGGAATACCCTGGGTTTAATCTTTACAGATGCAGCCGTTGCTGATCCCGATAATATTTCTGACATCTATCAGTCTCACCAGTATTATATGATGGATTATGAAAAGACAGAACCTGGTTCAGAATGGGGAGAGGTTTATAACCGGACAGTAGATCCCTTCCGTTATCCAGATGATCCCCGGATGCATTCTTCAACAGAAAATCCAATTGCAGTTCGTGAAATAGAGGGTAATCGTTATTTTTTCTTATCTCATATGTACTCCACATTTTTGGCCGGATACAAACTGGAGCATGAAGGTTATACGGCCAAACCGTCAATGATTCTGGCTCCCAGCCGCGAAGACTGGATGCCCACTCAACCCCCCCGGGGAGAATTTCTCTGGATCGATAAAGCCGGAGATGGGCATATAAACAGAGATGAATTTCAAACGGCCAGTGGGAAACCCAACAGCTGGGGTTACAGTGTTGACCAGAAAGGAAACATCTGGCAGTCATTTGTTGACTCACCGGGAGTCCGCAAACTTCCCCTGGAGGGTGTTGATGAAGATGGTGATCTTCTTTATGATCTGGATAGTGTTGTGGAATTTGGAACTCCAGAGCCCTTTAATGAATTAAGACGTATTGAATACGTGGCTGAGGAGGATACATTATATTTAACAGGATTTACAGATGATTTACCCGATATTGCTGACGACTGGAAGGGAGCGGGGACCGTACTGGCACGGTTTGATGATGTGCTTGAAAAAGATACCATATCTGAACCTACCTGGACAAAAAAGCTTCCCTATGATTCTCCGAATTCTCCAATAGGAATTGATGTTAATAAGGGATGGATTTATGTAAGTATGAGCCGTACTGCAGAAATTCATGTCTATGATGTTGAGAATGCCGAGCAGCTGGGGATTCTTTCTCCTGAACCATATACTTCGGGCTGGCATGATATTCCTCATCCCATTAGAGCTTATACAGCTGAAGATGGAGAACGTATTTTACTGGCTGAAGAAAATGCTTACGGGAAAATATTAATTTATAGAAATATAAAAGAATAAATATTTGGGAGTGCATTATTATGGAGTATGAGGTGAATAAAGGAAAAGTGAAAATATCAGGAGTTGACATAACTAATCCCATTATATATGATAACGACTGGTTTGAAGATGTTTGTGATGATGAATTAATGGGAGCCATTGCAAGTCTATATGGAAATTTAATGGGAATTATTGTAACTCGGGATATGAATGATGATTTTGATATAGAAGATGAAATGCGGGAAGCAAAAGAATCGGTAAATAGAATGAAAAATAGTAATATGCAATATATTCCCGATCCGGTATATGGAGCAGAAAATCAATTAAGCTGCCCCGCTGGTGGGAAGATTGAAGATACAGAATATAAGCGGACAGAGGGTAGTGAATTAATTGTTAAGGAAGCTCATAAAGCAAGTACAGAAAAGCCTCTGCTGGTTATAATTGGAGGTCAGCCTACAACAGCGGCAACGGCCTATTTGCAGGATAGCGGCATTGCCGACAAAGTTGTGATTTTTCATGTAAGTCCTACAGTTTATAACGGAGTTGATACCTGGGCTGCATATATCTGCTCCCAGAAGTTTAGATGGGTTGAATGGGGGACAAAGCAGTGGTGGCATAAAGAAGATGAGCCACTCTCACCTCGAATATTACCCCAAAATAAATTTAAAGAATTACCTGAAAATGAAGTTTGTAATCATCTGAGAGATTGGACTGAACTGCCACGCTGGACAAATGGTGATGATCCATATTATGGTGATCCCGGTGATGGAGCACCAGCTCTGTGGCTGCTGGATCCTTCTGTCTGGAGTGATATTCGAAAAATAAACACCTGCTATAAAAGAGGTGAATTCATTTTAAAAGATACAAAAGATGAAGACTTTGACGGATTATCGGCCATATCTACCAAAAAAGATATGTATAAGATGGGCAAAATATTCTTTAGGGTTATGAAAGATCCAAAAGTATATCACAAACATTAGGGATCGAAAGGGAGGTATTCAAATTTTAATATGGAAGATATTTTATTGGAGGGGCCAGGTATTAAGCTGGAATTTGAATATGATAGACCAAAAAAACAAATGCAATTAAAACAGATGAAAACAAATGGAAGTAAACTTTTAACTGACTGGCATAATAGGGAAAATAACATAGGTAATCCTCTAACAGCAGCTGTTTATAGTGGAGAATATAAAGGTATTTATAATATGAAAAGTTTTAAAGTTAAAAAAGTAAAAAAATCAGAAAAAAGTTTAACTGTTCTTCTGGAAAATAAAAAATTGCCACTAGAAATATTAATGTTAATTAATGTGGAAGGTCATGTAGCAACCTGGCGGGGACAGGCCTGCTGGCAGGGGGAAGAAGATCTGGAAGCCGGAATATTTTTTCCCCTGTTTAGTAAGATTAACTTTCACCGAACTGAGAATCGAGCCATATTACCGCAGATTTCTGGGAGAGTTCTGCCAAACATAGACGAGGTAAATTATTGCAGTACATATGTGGGTAATCTTTCTTCTCCTTCATTTTTAGTTGAAGGACAAGAAAGGGGTCTAGCCTTTCTGGATGATAATAAAGCAGATTATGCTCCTCATCCCGGAAACAGTGTTAGACGGTCGTATGTAATAGGTAACGATATTTCAAAATATAAAAATTTAATAGACTTTCAAGTTGATGACCGATCAGGGGGAGAAGAGGGACCTTTTGTTGGAATCTGCAATTCCCGAATATTTAAGAAAAGAACTAGTTTTGAAAAAAGTACAGTGAAATTGTTTAAGCAGTTTGAGGGCCAGACTGCAGAAGGAGGAGAAATTGATTTTCAAAAAAACATGTGGACGGGAGATTATGTTGATCTGGGCCCGGTAAATGTTTATGCATATAAAGGAAGCTGGAAAACTGGAGCTTCCTGGTTACGCAATCAAAGAAAAGATATTAATTTTAGGGAATCACCGGCAAAATGGTATCGGAATACTACAATGATTGCTGAGGATATGGGGGATGACATGGTTCAAAGAGGGCAAAGTTTTTACGATTATCCTCAGATAATGGGTGAAAAAGAAAAATTAGGAAGTAATCTTTTCCATCTCCCCGGTTATCATGATGGAGTTAGACTGGATTCTAAGCAAAACTGGTTAAATCGCGGGGATTATTTTTTTGCAGCTCAGAATTTGGGTGGTTTTGAGGCAGCCAGAAAAGGAATTGAAGCCATTCACAGGCGGGGTGGTCATGTACTTTATTATATAGAAATTTTAATTATGTGGAAATTATCTCGTATTGGTAAAGAAAAAGGTCAAAATTGGGCTTTAATGAAGAAGGATGGCTCATATACTGAGCATTACCAGGATTTTTGGCATATGTGTCCCGCCTGTGAAGAATGGAGAGACTGGGTGGCTGAAACATGTGCTGAAATAACCCGTGAGTTGAATGTTGATGGTTTTTTTCTTGATTCAGCTGTGGCAACTCATAATCATCGTTGTTATAATCCCGAACACGATCATTCACATCCTGATATCTGGAACTGGGGAATGCGCAGATTATTTAAAAGTATAAGAAAAGCTGTTGATGAGGTAACGGAAGATACAGTGTTGTTGGCTGAAGGCTGTGCTGATTTAGCCCGGGAATATGTAGATGGTTTTATTTCTCACAGTCATGACTGGTGTAATGATGAATTTGATATACCTTTTATCAGATTTTTACATTCGGATATGAGAGCTTTTGAAAGCTGGGCCAGAAAGGATATTGTAGATGAGCCAATTAAGCATTTACATGTTTGGAATTTTGTCAATGGGCAGCGCATTTATTGTCACGGCCCCCATCATAAAGAAATGGAAGATTTAAGTTACAGAGCTCGCAGATATTATGATTCATATCCAGAAATTTGTGATGCAGACATGCCTATCAAAAGCATTAATACACATAATTGTATAGCTGAAATTTTTGGTTTAAAAGATTTTGTGATTACTGTGGGAAATATTACTGATGAAAATGTTGAAGCAAAATTAGAAATTCCTGTTCCGGCTGGATTGTTATTTGATAGAGTAGATTCACTCAAAGTTCCTGTAAAAAATCAAAAAGCAGTATTGAATCTAAAACCCTGGGAATTTAGAGCATTTGAGATCAGGGTTTAACTGTTTAATAAGAACATTTTTCACAGAATGGTATCAACAAGAAGTATATTCTATTTTCTAAAAATTCAACTGATCCCATTGTGAATCATTTTAACAGTAGAAATAAGCTGGAGAAATTAATTTGCGGGAAGCAGAACCGGATTTTATAATGAAGGCACAGAAGATGGTCGTTATTTTTTCAAATAGCATAAAAATAGAAATTGTGTTATGCAGAATTAAAAAAAATAATTTTTTATTGTATGTTAGTCCTGGTTCAGAGCTGGGCCAGGATATTTTTTATTTTATTTGGTTTAATATCTATTCAGGAAAAAATTTTTAATAGAGGTGTTTATTTATGATTAAAACCAAACTATATACAATTGATTTAATTGAGGAATCAGAAATACTGTGGAAGTATACAACTATAGATTCAGGTAGATCCTATGAAATTGAAGCACCGGTTTTTGAAATTGATGGGCAGGAGATTACTGCCTCTCTTAGCGATATAGAAAAGATAAAAACCAGACAACCTGGCAATGAAGTTGTGGAATATGTATATAGAGGAGAACTGGAAGCTGACCGTTTGCTGGCACTGGAAATATATTTCCGAATTGTGGAAGCTAATCCGGTGGTCAGGTTTAAATATTGCCTGAAGGCAGAAAAAGAAATTGCCTTAACCAAAAATTCGGGCTCAGATAATCTGACCTATGGGGGATTAAAGTTCGGCCGGAATAAAAAGTATAAAGAAGTTCAGTTAAGTCAGTTCCGGGAAGATATACATAGCTTTACTCTTGAGGAAAATCAAATACATAATAGAGATTTTGAAAATAAGCTTTCAGTAATGGGGCCGATTTTTATTTCCGGAGATGAAGAGGATACTTCTCTTTTGGCCTATGAACACGGCTCACAGGTTCCTGATGCCTATGTACACTTTCAGTTGAGTAAGGAGTATAGAGTTGAGATGGAAGCAAAAAAAGGCAATTATTATGATGGTCAAAAGATTAATTCGGATGGGGAATATGAAACTATCTGGCTCCAGTTTGGGGCGGTAAATGGTGATGAAGATTATTTAGCCGACAAATATCGAGAATATGTACTAAAATTTATGAGTGTTAATCGGGAAAGCAGAAAACCTTATATTTTCTATAATACCTGGAATTACCAGGAAAGAAACAAATGGTGGAATGATAAGACATTTTTGGCTTCAATGAATGAGGAAAGAATTTTAAAGGAAATTGATGTGGCTCACAAGATGGGTATTGAGGTTTTTGTCATTGATACCGGCTGGTATCAGAAAACCGGAGACTGGCAGGTAAATACTGATAAATTTTCAGAAGATCTTAAAAATGTTAGGGATAAACTTGATGAATATAACATGAAACTTGGTTTATGGTTTGATCCGACAGCTGCTGCCGTGAGCAGTCAGATGCTTCAAGAACATAAAGATTGTATCATGACCCGGGGAGGAGAAAAACCCGACCCTCATCCTATCTGGGAAACAGAAGAAAGCTACAATATGTGCCTGGTAAGCCGCTACCATGAGGCCTTTGCTGAAGAGCTCATCCGGCTGATAAAAGAGGTAGGTGTTACTTACTTTAAATGGGATGCCATCAGTCAGTATGGATGTGATGATCCCCATCACTGGCACGGAAATGAAAATAACACCCCCGAAGAAAGAGCCAATTGCTTTTCTTTTGAACTGGTTAGATATATGAATAAAGTTGTAAACCGGGTATGTGAAGAGTGTCCGGAAGCAATTATTGATTTCGATGTTACCGAAGGGGGCAGGTCCTTTGGGCTGAGTTTTCTGTCTGCCGGGAAATATTTTCTGATGAACAATGGTCCCTATTTTGCCAATTATGACATGCCGACTCCAGAAGATGACTGGATAAATATGCTGGTGTATCCGGGCCCGGCCCGGGCCTGGAACTGCCGGAAACCATTAACCTTTGATAAATGGATTCCCTCTGTTCTCTTTTTAACCCATTATTTACCCGATGACCCCAAAAACTCTCAGATAATAAATATTGCTTCTTTAATTCTGGGCCAGAATGGTATCTGGGGCGATTTACTGGATATATCTGATGAAGGTGTAGACCGTTTCAATAATATATTATCCCGGTATAAAGAAGTAAGAAACGATATTACAGAAAGCAGTCCAGTACGTTCGGGTGTGATATCGGCCGGGAGTCCGGAGATTCATGAAAAGATTTCTGCTGAAACCGGCCGGGGAGCAGGGGTGATTTTTGTAAACAATCATCTGTCCGGTAGTTATGAATACGTAACTGAGAATCCAGTAGATACAGGTTATACTGTGGTTGGTGAGGGAATAGATGTTGAATTTGATGATAAAGGAAGAGCCAATCTGGAGTTTGAATTTAGACAACCAGGGGCTAAAATTGTATTTTTTGGTACATAATTTGTATTATGATAGTAAATGGAGGTTAGAAAAATTATGAAAGTCGAATTAAGTAAAACAAGAACTGCAGTTGAGTGTTATGATTTTATCGAATTCGAACTTAAGGTCACAAATCCGAAATTCAATAACCCCTTTACTGAAGTAAAGATCAAAGGTGAATTTAGATCAGATAAAGGGAAAAAAAATCTGGTAGAGGGTTTTTGTGATAGTGATGATGGCAGTATTTACAAACTCAGATTTATGCCTAAAAATCCTGGCAAATACGAATATTTTATTAAATTTCTTCACCATGAAGAAAAGGAAAAAACAATTACAGGTTCTATAAGAGCTGAAAAAAGCAATCGGAAAGGTATTCTAAGGGCTGATCCAGATAATCCCTATCATTTTAAATGGGAGGGCACTGAAGAGCATTATTTCTTAAATGGTACCACAACCTATTATTTAATGGGCTGGGAAGATGAACAACAAATAAAAAATATTATAGACAGGCTCGATTCATATAAGATAAACAGATTAAGAGTATTAGTGTATGGTAGAGAATTTGACAATCCCTGGGGGACACCGGTAATAAATTGTGATGAATTCAATATGACTTTGAATCCCTGGTCTGCGAAATTTCCTCAAGATATAACTGTTCCCGAATTTGATATGAGTCGTTTTAATGTAACATACTGGCAGAAATATGAAAGAATGCTTGAATATGCCCGAAAAAAAGATATTATAATTTCTGTAATATTTTTTATTGGAGCTCAGCCACTGTGTGTTCCTTTCAATGAATTAAGTGAGGATGAATATCGATATTATCGTTATGGTGTGAATCGTTTATCTGCTTTTTCTAATATTACCTGGGATGTGGGAAATGAACACGATTTTCATCGGGATGAAATGTGGACCCGAAATATGTGTAATTATATTCGTAAAAAAGATCCCTATGATCATATGATAACAGCCCACAACAAGATATATCGGGAAAATTTTATAGATATGCAGTTAATTCAGAATTGGGATGCTGGCTTATATGATGTAATTATTGATGAAAAGGCAAAGTTAGCGAAGAATAATTTGCAGTTTCCTCAGGTAATTGAAGAATATGGTTATGAAGATCTCTGGGAAGATATTCCAGGTATGCGCTCGGCTGAAACAAGACGCAGATGTGCCTGGGAAATATATATGGCCGGGGGATATCAGACCACCGGTGAATCAGCACGTAATGGAACCGGAACCGGAAAAGATACCGGAGGAGGCTGGGTCAATGGTCGGGGTGATGAAGATATGGCCATGCTGGAAGGATATAAGATAATATATGATTTCTTTACTTCTCTGGAATGGTGGAAATTAGAACCGGCCTCTGATGAGGTGATAGAAGCTTATTACAATTTTTCATTTTATGATTTTAAATATTATAGAAGTTCTGGTGAGCGAGTAACATATGGAAAGGCTCTTTGCCTGGCGAATAAAGGTAAAACATATATTTTTTATCTGCCCGCCGGGGGCAATATCAAGGTAAGTATTAAAGAAAATATATATAGTATTAAACGATTACAGCCTCGCTCCGGCCAGATGATTGAAATAGGAGAAACCAGAGGGGAAGCATGGGAATCCCCCGATGTTGGTGATAAAAAAGATTGGGTGTTCCTTCTGCAGCAGAAATAATTATTCTTATTTTGATAGAATATTCTAAGTGCTGTTGAGAGACTGAGGAGGTGTCTCTGAAACAGATTTGATCTTGGAGTAGGTGTTGAGCGCAGTTTTGACCGGAGATCTTCTATTTCCATAGAAGGGGGCTACAGCACTGCTGTACCGCAAAATTATTATTATATATTTTCTTTAAAATTAAGAATATAACTGTTATGATTGATTATGTACCAGTTTTATCTAAAATATTTTATGCTATTTTTAAAAACAAAACAAAAACGGGGAGTGAAATTTTATGGAATATACAGTACTCGGAAAGACCGGAGTTCAGGTTTCTGAACTCTGTTTTGGAACTATGTCCTTTGGAGGACCTGCAGACAGGGAAACATCCCGGGCCATGTTTGAACGCTGTCGGGAGGCAGGGATTAACTTTTTTGACACAGCAGATATGTATAATAATGGACTTTCGGAGGAGATACTGGGGGAGTGTATATCCGACTGTCGGGATGAGGTTGTTCTTACTACTAAAGTGTACAATAAAGTTGGAGCAGACATAAACAAGCAGGGACTATCCCGCCGTCATATTCAGGAGGGCATAGAGGCCAGTCTAAAGCGGCTGGACACTGATTATGTTGATCTTTATTTCTGTCACCAGTTTGATTCCCGGACCGCAATTGAAGAGACACTTCGGGCCATGGATGATCTGGTCCGTCAGGGTAAAATTCTCTATCCGGCGGTAAGCAACTGGGCTGCCTGGCAGATAGAAAAGGCTCTCGGCATCTCCCGGGAGAAAAATTTGAGCCGTTTTGAATGTATTCAGCCCATGTATAATCTGGTCAAAAGACAGGTGGAAGTAGAAATTCTGCCCATGGCTCAGGAAGAAAATTTGGGAGTTATCCCTTACAGCCCCCTGGGTGGTGGACTTTTAACCGGCAAGTATGGGGTGGATAAAAAGCCCGAAAAAGGCCGGATAGTAAATAATGATATGTACAGCCAAAGGTATGGTGAGGATATTTATTTTAAAATCGCAGATAGATTTGACGAACATGCCCGCAAACAGGGGGTCAGTCCCGTCTCCCTGGCTGTTGTTTGGGTCAAGTCTCATCCGGCGGTCACGGCCCCGATTATTGGTGCCCGGAATGTAGAACAGCTGGAAGATTCACTTGCTGCAGCTGAAATTGATATGACTTCTGAATGGAGAAAAGAAATTTCTGAACTATCTATGACCCCTCCTCCTGCTACTGACCGGCTGGAAGAGATTAAATAATATACATTTGAAGATAATGCTGATGCCCATCTTAAAAGACAGATTATGGATGGGAAGTGTGGTTGCCATAACTGAGGGTGAACTGGATTTTGGCCCCTGGGAACAGATCTTTTATGGTGAATTTGATGGTCAGAGAGAAAAAAGAGTGCTGGCAAAAGTCATAGGTGAACAGGAGAAAAAATATGAAATAAATTTAGGAGGGCTAAAAGATGAGTTCAGAATTGAAAACAGCTATTTTGGCAAAAAATCAAAAAAGGGTCAAAAATATAACAGCTGCTCTTTCAGAAGAAGATAACTGGTCTCTAATTAGTCTGCTTGATGAGCTAACTCCCATGCTGTTAATGGAGTCTAATTTACGTTATGGCAGTTTTCATATAATAAAAATGAGTCTTTTTCTGCGGGAGATGACCATCAAAAATTATTTTAACAGAACCACAGAAAAAAAGCTGCTGGAAAAGATGGCTCTAAATTTCTGTGAAAGGGGCTTTATTCCGGTCGGCACAGAACAGACATTAAAGCAGAAACAGTCGGGGGCCGGTTCGGTTAAAAAACTGGTAGATGAACTAGCTCAGGGCAATGTTCACAATGCATTTTATTATGCACTTTCTCTGCTGGAAAATGAGCCTCAAAAGCTCTGTGAATTTCTGCTGCAGGCAGGTGCTCTCTTTATTGGAGATTCTTTGGGCCACAGTTTAAGCTGTTTTTATCCCGTGGTGAAAGACCTAATAGCTTTGGATTCTCCACATACTGAAACCGCTTTGCTAAACAACATCATGTATCTTGGCAGATATGATTTTAGTGAACAGGATCGAAAACATCTGTGTGAAATTCCTGTAGCACCGGATGTAGAAGGTTCATCATCAGCAAGATATCCCCAGGATTTTAACAGTCTGGTCTTTAGATGTGCCTCCGGGTCGGGAATAGTAAATTTGCATCACATGATAACCCTGGCTATATTTATACTCTGGGAAAATGGTGATATCGGATCATCACCCCCTTATGGTAGATTTCTGGACTGGCTGGGAGACAAAAAGGTGGATACAAAGCAAAAAGATCTGATCACAGCATATGATTTGAATGTGGCTGTTCCTGACAGCTACCAGGAATTTACCTCTGAGTTTAGTTTTAATGATCTGGAAACATCAATGGAAACCTTTTTTGCTATTTTAAAAAATGATTACAGGAAGGCTGTGGACTGGCTGTTTAGAATTTATACAGAAAACTTGAGTGGAGCCTGGAATCCTCATTATTTCACTTCTTTATATACAGCTTTTTTTCTATACCTTTCTGCAGATAGAATTGATAACAGTGCCGGCAGGATGGCAATTTATCAGGCTGTTAAATATTTTTCTGCTAATTTAATGAATCTGTGAGAAACTTTGCTATATAAAATGAAAATATCTTCTTGGGGATAGTAAAGTATTATGTTTCTATTAGAAATTACATTTTTTGAACTGGTCAGAAGAGAATAAATGTAAGATTCCAGGAATAATATGCTCTGTTTTTTACTTCACCTTCCTCAGTACAGTAGGCAAAAAGGAAAGACTGAAAAAGACACCCGACATCATGGCCACCCACATCAGAATTGAGACATAAAGATGCAGCCTGATAGGTGATAAAAGCAGGGCACTGAGTCCAATGGCCAGACCAAAGGCATTGGCCAGTATGGGTCTTGCAGTGTATTTATAGGCTTTCTCTGCAGCTTTTTGGGAGTTTAAGCCTTTATTTTTATGATACTGCCAGACTGAAGTGAAATGAACTGCATAATCAACTCCTACCCCGATGGTGATGCTGAAAATTGTGGCCGTAATAATATTAAGTGAAATACCACTTATTCCCAGAAAACCGAGCAAAAAGATAACCGTAAATATGATAGGTAAAAGTGAGATAATAGAAGGTTTAAACCTTCTTAAAGAGATCAGCAGCATGAGAAATATCAGAAAAAATGCTAAATATAAGGTATTTCTCTGATTGACAATCATCATTTCGTTTAGATCCTTCATTAAATATTGAGCCCCCGTGACCCGGACCCTGATATCTTTGTTTTCTTCGTTAAAGTCTTTGAGTGTACTCTCAATGTTGTTTAAAGTTTCATTTTTTAAATTTAAGGGAAAGATCGAAAATCTGATTGTGTTTTGTTCCCGAGCTAATAAATTGCGGATAGGATTTTCCTCCTGCTGTGAAATCATCATATAAATCATGTTGATAACCATCTGCTGATCAGGATATTCTGGTTCCGGGAGCTCCATTCTGGAAGCATACATCCGGGCAATAAAACTGTAAGGACTGATGGTCTGGGTGGTACTTTCCTGTTTTTGCAGTTTTTGCTGTAGAGCCATTATTTTGCGGGCATTGTCGAAAGCAAGGGGATCCTGTTCAGTCTCCACAAAGGCAAAAACCGGGGTACTACCTTCATGTATTTCCTGTATTTTTTCATGATTTTGATAGACCTGCGTAAATTCCCGGTATATCATAAGGAAATTAAATTCAGTGTTGAGCCGGGTGCTGCCCCATCCTGCTATAATTAGCAAAACAAACAACAGAGAAATTGCTTTTTTCCCCCACAATTTTTGGATTAATGCTGAAATTTTATTTCCATAAACTGCTTTCGGTCTGGCCAGGTTGAAGTTACCGGTCAAAATTAAGGGCAGTACCAGCCAGGTAATAATCCCGGCCAGAAAAATACCCAGGGCTGCAAAAGTGGCCAGATCATTAATGGCCGCTGTATCCATAATCATTAAAGAAAGAAATCCGATCATGGAGGTTAGGGTGGTGATAATGATCGGTTTACCGACAATTTTCAAGGTGGAGACCACACTTTTAATTTTAGTTTGACCTTCCTGAAGGCTGTCCTGGACATGCGAAACAAAGTGCAGCCCATCGGCACTCCCGATTACAATGGTAAAAATAGGGGCCAGCACACTGACCATGGAAACCTCACGACCACTCCAGCCGATAAGACCTACGGTCCACTGCGCACCAATGATAGCCGGCAGTAAAGCAATAAAGGTTGATTTGATATCTCCTATCTGAGATCTGAAAACAAAAAAGAGAAGGATTACGGCCAGAGGGGGAAGGAAAAATAAGATAGAAAGTATATATGCAATTATTTTGTGCTGCATATAGACATCTCCGGAAAGAAAATAGTTTTCTTCTCGTTCGGCCAGAAAAGTTTCAATCTGTTCAATGTCAGCAATTCCAAAGTCTGCTTCGGGAAAAAGAGTAAATACTGCATATATATTCCCTTCATAATGTTTGATTGGTGACAGTTCACCTAGAGTCTGGTAATAATCTACAGTTGACCTAACATCATTTTCTTTTAGGTTGTCAAAATTTACATCAGTTTCTCCAGAAGTAATTCTGGTCGGAGTCGGTCCGGAAACAAATTGTGTATTTTCCATTTCTGTTAGAAATTTTTGCAGTTCTCTGTAATTTTCCAGCAGGGACAGAGATAAATTTTCTTCCGGAGCTTCCAGCAGGATCATCATTTGCTGAGAGGTCCCGAAAATTTCATTCATCTGGTCTAAAGTTTCTTTATATTCGGAAGTATCGGGCATAAACAGGGTGAAATCAGTATCAATATCTAATCGACGAATACCGGCTCCGGCGAGCAGAATTAAGAATATAAGAAGTATATACAGGAATTTTCGGTGAGTATCAATTAAGGCCACATATTTTTGCATATTATCACCTCAATATATAAATTTATTATATTACATATTTTTACAGCCGGCAAATTTTTTGCCTGGTATATTTTTATTTAACATTTTGCTGGAAATAACTTAAATTTCATTAATTAAAATAATTAAACTAAATTTTTGCTACAGAAGTTAAAATAAAGTATAATAGGCTTGATAAAATAATGT
>PWDW01000044.1 GCA_003553225.1 Halanaerobiaceae bacterium | reverse complement strand
TGCTGGAATATGCTGAGCTTGAGCTGCGTTATCAGGATTCAGACTATCTTGAAGATCGTATCTCCTGCAATCACGGGGAATCACTGCTGTTTCATCTCATAAATAGGCGCAATGAAATAAAAGCTGATTATTTCTGGCAGCTGCCTTTAATAAGTGAACTGCCCTCTAATTTAAGAGAAAATATCAGGCAAGCCCGTAATTTTTCCGAAACAATTCATGGTGCTTTTCTGCTTTACAATTTTCTATTAGCCCGAAAGCTAGAAAATGAAGAATTAATTAACCGATATGATAACATGCTTGAAGAATGGCAGGATAAAATTAAGGAACGCTGGAATAATTTAAAATACTGGCAGCAGCATCTGGATGATTTCTGGAACTCAAAGCCTTTTCATACGGCCAATGTGGGTCCCAGCACCCGATCTTTTGTTTCTCAGTGGCTGGAATTAATTTTTCCCGGTCGAGAGATTAATAATCTCCAGACCAGTGAGAGTGCCCACAGGCTAATTGCCAGCCGTGAAAAAGAGAAAAAGGGTTCCCGGGCCCGGCTGCATAATCTGCAGGCCCTGGAAATGTGGGGCGGCAGTTCAGGAACTGCTCAGCTGGATTTCCGCTGGGGAGTGGTTGAGACCATCTGTGAGGATATTATAAGTGGACTGCAAAGGGAGGAAAAATAATGCTTGCCCCGGAGAACAGACAGATATATCTGGAAGAAATTCAGCCACCGGTGGGCTATGAACTGGATCGGGCAGTGGCTACAACTTATTCTCTGGATCTGCTTTCACTGCTGATGACACCTCTATCACTGGCACTTTTTTCAGCCGAAAGCCCCAGACAGATCTGGAACAATCCGGCAGCAGTGACAGAATCATTAAGAAAAACTTCCGACAAACTGTCTGTATTCTGCCAGCAGGGACAGATCAAAATACCTATAAAGGATAATAAACTTTATAATTATCTGGAACCTATAGTTCATGATGTTCAGCCTCCCAAAGAAAATGGCGTTTTTCATCCCAAAATATGGGTTTTGCGTTTTGTATGTCCGGGGGAAGCACCTTATTACCGTTTTTTATGTCTTTCCAGAAATCTTACCTTTGATAATTCCTGGGATACATTATTATCTCTGGAGGGAGAGCTTAGAGAAGACAGGAGTTATGCCTTTGCGAATAATCATCCATTAGGGGACTTTATTGCTGTTCTGCCAGAACTTGCCGTACATGAATTGAATGAAAGGGTAAAAAAAGATATTGATCTAATTTCAGAAGAGATCCGCAGGGTGGAATTTGTAACCCCTGAACATTTTACTGATCAAATCGATTTTGTGCCTCTGGGAATCGGAAAAAACAACAGTCTGGAGCAGCTGGATAATTATAACAAAATGCTGATTGTGTCTCCTTTTTTAACTTTCTCAAAGATTTCTTCCCTATTTGAAAAAAGTCCAGATAATATGCTTATCTCCAGGGGAGAGACACTGGATCAATTAACTCAAAGGGAGCTAGAAAAGATCAGTGAGATTTCTGATATATATATTATGGATCAGGCTGCTGAAAGACCTGATCAGGATGATATAGAGGAATCTGCAGAAAAGCAGACCGATTTTACTGATCTTTCCGGGCTGCATGCCAAACTTTATATCTTAGAAAAAGGCTGGGATGCAAAAGTTTACACTGGTTCTGCTAATGCAACCCGGGCCGGACTGACAGGACAGAATGTGGAGTTTATGGTTGGTCTTAAGGGCAAAAAAAGTCGGGTGGGTATTGAGCCCTTTTTGGGGGATGAGGATAAAGAAACTTCATTATTGAGTATACTGCAGCACTATCATATTACTGAAAAAAAAGCCCCGGATAAAGAAGGAAAACTTCTGGAACAAAAGCTAAATCAAATGAAAAATAAATTATCACAGTTACAGCTGAAAGTTGAAATTAAAGAAAAACAAGATGACTTTGAACTTAAAATTATGCCTGAAAATAATATCAGTGCAGATAATCTTTTTGCAGAATGTTACTGCTATCCGATAACATTAAAAAATTCCAAAAAACAAGTAACACCACTTCTGTCCGGAGAGCCAATAATATATCCACAGGTTTCTCTGTCAGCTCTGACCGGTTTTGTAGCGTTTGAGCTGCAGGTTAAAACGAATAATAAGCAGGATACAAAAACAGCCAGAAGTTCTTTTGTTTTCAATCTGGAGACCACAGGGATGCCAAAAGAAAGAGATAAAAAAATACTGCAGGAGATTATATCAAGTAAAGAAAGATTTTTACAGTACCTGATGATTCTTTTATCAGAGGACAATGATTTTTTGGGTGGTCTGGAAGCTGCTTCTTCCAGGGGACAAAAAGCAGGCGAAGGGTCGACAATGATTGATTTTCCCCTGCTGGAGGAGCTGGTTAAGGCTT
Organism: Halanaerobiaceae bacterium; assembly: GCA_003553225.1. Lineage (GTDB taxonomy): Bacteria > Bacillota > Halanaerobiia > Halanaerobiales > Halarsenatibacteraceae > T1SED10-99. Next base: position 895 of record PWDW01000044.1, on the reverse strand, counting down.
ACAGCCGTAATCCCGCCAAAATAGAAAATGTGAAAGAACTGGTTGTTGATTTAACTGAAACAGAGGAGGGCAGAGACATTCTGCCCGACAATTTTTATAAAGTGTGGTCTGCCTTTTGTGAACCAAAAAAGGGAGGTGAGTCGGAGACCAATGATTGACAAACCAAATCCCCGCCAGATTATGAAGGGTCTCAAAGACTTTCAGAAAAAAACGGTTGATTATGTTTTTTCCCGGCTGTATCAGGATAATTCAACAACAGATAGATTTTTGATTGCCGATGAAGTGGGTCTGGGAAAAACCCTGGAGGCCCGGGGAGTGATTGCCAGAACATTGGATAAACTTTGGGATAAAAGAGAACGAATTGATGTAATTTATGTCTGTGCCAACTCCGATATAGCCCGGCAGAATATCAACCGGCTGAATGTCACGGGTGAACAGGAATTTTCTTTTGCCACCCGCATTACACTGCTGCCCTTAGAAATTCATAATCTAAAACAGAATCGACTGAATTTTATTTCTTTTACTCCCGGTACATCCTTTGATTTGAAGTCACGGGGAGGCAGAGCAAAGGAGAGAATACTGCTGTATCATATTTTAAGAGAAGGGTGGGGATTTGGTAGTACAGCAGGCCCAAAAAATTTGTTCCAGGTGGGAGTAAAAGAACGTACTTCCTGGAGAAACAGGCTGAAAAATTTTGATTTTGAACAGGTAGATGATGGTTTAAAAAAAGCATTTTTAAAACAGCTGGCAAAAAGAAAAGGTTTTAAAAAACGGATGCAAAAATTAAGTGACTCCTATTCCTATTACCGAAAGAACAAGAATATACCCCGGGAGGAGCGTATAAGAAGAAATAAATTTATAGGAGACCTAAGACAGCTTCTGGCCGAAACCTGTA
>PWDW01000093.1 GCA_003553225.1 Halanaerobiaceae bacterium | reverse complement strand
AGATAATCAGAAAATTCATCTTTATCAGCATACCATTTTGCATCCCAGTCCTTGATTACACCAACACGAAGTCCGTGGGGATTTACCTTTTGGCCCAAAATTTATCCCTCCTTTTCATCTTTTTCTTTAACTTTAATAGTAATATGGGTTGTTCTTTTGTTTATCGTACTCGCCTGCCCCATAGCCCGGGGCCGAATCCTTTTCATAGTTGGCCCTTCATCAGCAGAGGCCTCACAAATATAGAGATCCTCTGCATACATTCCGTGATTATGCTCGGCATTGGCTACAGCTGAATTAACAACCTTTTCAACCATACCAGATGCCTTTTTGGGAGTATTTTTTAATATCCCCAGAGCTTCACCGACATCTTTTCCTCTTACCAGATCAATAACCTGTCTGGCTTTTCGCGGTGAAAGTCTTACATACTTGCCAACTGCTTTAGCCTCCATAGAAAACACCTCTTTTCATCCAGATATTATTTGAGTGTAGTTGAACGTTCAGTAGCCTGACCGTGACCGTGAAACTGCCTTGTTGGGGCAAATTCACCAAGTTTATGGCCTACCATTTCTTCCGAAATAAAAACGGGAACATGCTTTCTACCATCATGAACAGCTATAGTATGGCCCACCATGTTGGGGAAAATAGTTGATGATCGAGACCAGGTTTTAATAACTTCCTTCTGATCATTTTTATTCAACTCTTTTATTTTATCCATCAATTTTTCCTCAACAAAAGGACCTTTCTTAATTGATCTAGGCAAGATAAAACCTCCTTTTTGGTTATTCTCTCTTAGCAGCTCTCCGAGATCTAATAATCATCTCATCAGACTTCTTGGTTTTTCTGGTCTTTTTACCCATTGTGCGCTGCCCCCAGGGTGTAACCGGATGACGTCCGGCCGGAGATTTACCTTCACCACCACCATGTGGGTGGTCATGAGGATTCATTACAACTCCGCGAACTGAAGGTCTTTTGCCTTTCCATCTCGATCTTCCTGCTTTACCACTCATAATATTTTCATGAGATATATTGCTTACCTGTCCCACAGTAGCTTTACAATCCAGAGGAATCAATCGAACTTCTGTAGAAGGCATTTTTACATGAGCGTACTCTTCTTCTTTGGCCAATAATTGAGCGGTAACACCTGCAGATCTGGCTATTTGACCACCTTTACCGGGTTTTAATTCTACATTATGAATAATTGTACCAACGGGCATATCTTTTAACTGCAGAGAATTTCCGGGCCTTATATCAGCATCTTTTCCGGACAAAACCGTATCTCCCACCTCTACTCCATCGGGAGCCAGGATATATCTTTTCTCCCCATCACTATAATGCAGGAGGGCAATCCAGGCCGTACGATTGGGATCATATTCAATACTGGCCACTCTGGCCGGAACCCCATCTTTGTCCCTTTTAAAATCAATTACTCTATAGCGGCGTTTATGACCTCCACCCCGATGCCGGCTGGTAATTCTACCATTTGTATTTCGACCACCGGATTTTTTTAAGGGTGCCAGCAGGCTTTTTTCCGGTTTTTTATCGGTAAGCTTCTCAAAATCGGCAACTGTCATATAACGGCGTGAAGGAGTGGTTGGTTTAAAAGTCTTAATTGCCATTCTAAAACCTCCTTTTTCTTACAGATTATAGACCTTCAATAACTTCAATACTGTCTTCTGGAACCAGGGTTATATAAGCTTTTTTCCAGTCCGGAGTCTTCCCTTCATTCCGGCCCAGTCTTCTTCTTTTACCTCTTATATTCATCGTGTTTACATTATCCACCGATACATCAAAAATTTCTTCTACAGCTTTTCTTATCTCTATTTTATTTGACTTCTGAGCAACTCGGAAAGTATAGGTGTTCTGAGTTGTGATCAGAGACATACTCTTTTCAGTCACTACAGGTTCTAAAATAATATCACGGGGATTCATTATTCAGCCAGCACCTCCTCAACATCTCTTAGAGCCGCTTCCGGAATCACAATATATTCATTATCCATTAAATCATAGGCATTTAAAGCATCAACTACCATGGTACGGACTCCTTCCAAATTACGGCAGGACAAGAATACATTCTTGTTGTTCTCCGGAAGAATAATCAATACTTTATTTTCTGACAGGCCCAGATTTTCAATAAATTCTTCAGCCTGTTTTGTTTTAATTTCGGGAAAATCTAAATCATCCAGCACAATAATACTATCCGTGTTTAGTTTATCAGAAAAAATAGAACACAGGGCAATATTTTTTTTCTTTTTATTTACTTTTTTTTCAAAAGATCTGGGTTTGGGTCCAAAGGTTATACCTCCACCCACCCAGAGTGGAGAACGAATACTCCCATGGCGGGCCCGCCCGGTTCCTTTCTGCCTCCAGGGCTTACGACCTCCACCCCTGACTTCATTTCGGGTTTTAGTAGAAGCAGTACCCTGACGCTTAGACGATAATTGAGCGGTCACCACCTGATGAACCACTGGTTCATTAATTTCTTCTGCAAACACTTTTTCGGAAAGCTCAAGCTCTCCGGTTTCCTCTCCCAGCATATTTTTAACGGTAATCTGCGGCATTATTCAAACCTCCTCTCTTCGGTGAATACTTTATCTGCTCCAGATTGTAACAAGCTCTTTTTCCGGTCCGGGAACAGAACCTTTTATCATTAATAAATTTCTTTCGACATCAACTTTTTGAATTTCAATATTTTCTACTGTAACCCTGTCATTTCCCATTTGACCGGGCATTTTTTGTCCTTTAAAAACACGTGCTGCATCAACAGAGCCCACAGCACCAGGTGCTCTTTTAAAATGCGAACCATGAGATTTAGGACCGGTACCGTGATTATAACGCTTGACATTACCCGTAAATCCCTGTCCTTTACTTCTACCGGTAACATTAACTTTTTCCCCGGCTGTAAAAATTTCAACAGTTACTTCTTCACCAGGTTCAAGATCATCAAAATCCCTGATCTCCTTTAAATATCTTTTGGGCTGTAACCCATGTTTGGTGAATTTACCCAGTTCGGGTTTATTTAATTTATTTTCATCAATATCTTCAAAACCCAGCTGCACGGCAGTATATCCATCTGTTTCTTTTGTCTTTTTTTGTACCACTACACAGGGACCAGCCTCCAGAACTGTAACCGGTACAACTGTTCCGTCATCAGAAAAAATCTGAGTCATACCCAGTTTTTTTCCCAGTATCCCTTTAGTCATCCTGCATACACCTCCTGACAATAATTAAATTTCCAGTATATAAATAAAAATCATTTCTTTTACTCATAGTATCCTTATTATTGCTTTATTGCTTT
>PWDW01000193.1 GCA_003553225.1 Halanaerobiaceae bacterium | reverse complement strand
CCCATCGAACTCAAGTGCATCGAAAAGCTCGGTCTTACGCATTATTTTCATGTTCGAAGGCCAACTTGCCCCAGTTATTGTTCCATCATTGGAGTTACCAGAGGTGTCGAAAGCAGTGTTGCCCGTTCCCTCATTCAGAGGCCAATAGTGTGCTAGGCCGTTGAAAACCGTTTCGCCAAGATATATGCTCTTCATTTCTTCTTCAGAAAGTCCTCTATCGAATAATCTCACATCTGAAATTAAACCTTCGAATCTCCTACTTGTACTTTCGTATCCGATTCTGGCCCAACCTAAACTATCCCCCGTTCCAGTTGAATCAATTGTGTTAGTCAATTCTCCATTCACAAAGAACCTAACACCGTATGTATTACACCATGACACAGCAACATGAGTCCATTCGTATGTGTTCACGGAATTTGAGGGAGAATAATGATATCCCTGTGAGCTTTTACCCCACCAGTATGTCTCCAACCGATTATTGTCATAAAATTGAAAATAAAGTCTGTCTATTCTTACAATAGGCGCTCTAGAGTCGTTGCAATTATATGGGTATATCCATGCGCATATGGTTACGGTTTCATTATCGAGAGACGGAGCTCCCATTTCAACTCTGTCTCCAAGAGAAAAATCCAATGCGTTATTGGCCTCAAACGAAACCTGTTTATTACCATCTGAACCAGTCCATATGTGTTTTTTGATACTAGTCTCGGGAAGAGATGAATCGGCATATGATGCAGAGCCATCGAATATGACCTTACCGCCCGGCACGTGATGTTGCCAGTCCGGCCCGGCGACGGCAGTGGGCGGCACCGTGTCGAAAACCGTGACCTGCACCGTGTCGGTGTCTGTTCTGCCGAAACTGTTTTCAACTTCAAGGGTTACTGTATAGTCACCGGTGCCTGTGAAGATGTGGGTAGGAGTAGAACCCGTCTTCTCGCCCGACCAAGCACTACTTGTCCATTTATAACTGCTGATGCTAGCCCCCGAGCCGGCCGTAGAACCAGTACCGTCGAATTCTACCTCGGTGTCCACCAAGGAACTTATGTTAGAGCCGGCGTCCGCTGTGGGCGCCGACTTAATAGTGAGTGTGAGTGTATCGGTGTCGGTTTGACCGGCATCGTCCTCCACGGTGAGGGTGACGGTGTAAGTACCGCCATCAGCGGACCCGGAGTTATAACTCGGCGAAGAACCAGACAGAGACCCGCTCCACGGACCCCCGGTCCAAGTGTAATTGCCGCTTCCGAAATAGACGGTGCTGTTCCCACCGTTGAAATTGGCCGTTTGTCCTGTGTTGATGGTTATGTTAGAACCGGCATCAGCGATGGGTTCCTCATAATACCAACCCAGTTTGACAACGCCGTCGCCACCGTGCCCCGCTCTGCTGGAAGCGGTGACGTTCCTCCCGCTGTAACGAGCAGAGCCTCCGCCGCCACCGCCGGTCCCGTCCTCACCGTCTTCTGGATGGACCCAGCTACTATCATCACCATAACTGGTCTGTCCTTCGCCATGGCCGCCTCCTCCCAAGCCTTCATTGCCCCTTCGACCGCTATCATAGAAGGATTCGGCACCGCAACCGCCGCCGCCTCCGCCGTATCTGCCGCCGAAATAAGAGGACGTTTTTCCTAAGCCGCCTGTGCCGCCGGTCCATTTGTCATAAGCCGGGGGTGGGTAACTCGTATATTCAGAACCGATTCCTCCGGCCCCGCCGCCGCCTCCGCCGAGGTACCTCGGAGCGCCCCACTGACCATCGCCGCCGTCATAGCCGTAATCGCCGCCGCTACCTCCCGTACCCTTCCCCACATTGGAATCATATCCACGGCCACCGCCCCCGCCGCCTCCAATATTAACAGCGTTGGTTCCGTCTCCAGGACGTCCACCGTAGACTTGATACCAAGTGCCGTCTACATTGAGTCGAGTATAATCACCTGTACCTCCGAGAGAGTTAGGACGGTTATTGCTGGGGGCCGAACCCCCAGCACCCACTGTGACATTCAGTGTCATAGAACCGATATCGACGTTAACGGTTCCCTCTCTTACACCGCCACCTCCGCCGCCGCCTCCGTGGTCTACACCGCCAGAGCCGCCGCCCGCAACTACAAGGTAATATATTTTTTTGACACCGTAGGGTTTGGTGACACTATCCGATTCGGTTACGGTCTTAATCTCGTGGAAATCCATCGAAGCGCCCTCTACACATCAAAATAGTATTCTTCGGTCTCGATGATGGCTTTGATGGCGCTGAACCCCAACTCGCTCCCAATCAGTTCGAGAACGTCATCGTTAGTTTCAACCCCGAAACCTTCCGGTACAGCAACACTTCTGGCAACCATCTCGCCATCGGGGTAGAAGGCCATAACTATGAGTAGTGTAATGTCAGCGCTTGGTTTCAGCCTCCAGGTGATTCTTACTGCCATAACAATCCTCCATAGGAAGGTGCGACGGGGTCAAAATCACTCAAGGGTAATCTGAATTTCCATCGTCCAACTCTCGCCCTCGTACTTCTCTCCTCTGTCGTGGACCTTGCGGAAAAGATTCTTGGCCGCATTGGAATCGCCGTTGGCAACGGTGAACTCCTTCCACTCGAAGTTAGCCACATTGGCGCCGAAAACGCTCTTAAAGGCCATCGTTTGGTTGGTCTTCGTCGGATAACCGGACTCCATGCCTTCATAGGCGTTGGCACCCATTAGTCCCGTCTGGGTCGCATCGGCGGTAGAACTGCTGTCGCCCACACCGATATTGGCGTTGGCGTGGTTGTAAGCGGTGCCTCCTGACCCAATAGTCAGAGCCCACATTTCCTGCAGACCCTCATTGAGCCCAATGTTGCCCTCCCACTCATCGACCTCGTACGCCAGTTCCTCTACGGCGGCCTCGAAGCCGTCAGTCTCAATCTTGGAACGGAGTTCGCCTTCCGGTACCTTAAACTTCGCCAGCCGGAATTCCGTCTTGTGTCCTATACCTACTGTGTCTTTACTCATGTTATACCTCCTAAATCTCTGTCACCGCCGGCCTGACACTGAAGTCTCCAGCCACCAAGCGCACGGCGTTCTCCTCGTCTCCCGGCCCCTGCCATATCAGCAGGTCAAAGCGATATTTGCCGGCATCCACATCCAGGTCGCTCCTGCGGAGGACTAGTTGTATGGCTCCCTCAAGCCCATCTATGACTAGTTTCCCGTTGTCGGTCGTGGCCTCGATAGCCACGTCACCCAGAAACTCGGCTTTGGGCGGTGTCTTGTAGGGCCTGACCTGCATGGCCGCCTCGTAGCCGGTAATGTCCTTTGGGTTCCCGTCCTCATCTT
>PWDW01000112.1 GCA_003553225.1 Halanaerobiaceae bacterium | reverse complement strand
GCCTCATCATTATAATCAATATGAAATTCTTTCAGGTAATGAGACGGAGGAAAGAAATCCAGTCCCGAATACCAGGAACTGTTCATATTTTCATGAAAGGCAAAATACGGATAGGCAAAACGGAACTCAGCTGTATAGTCATCAATTGCTTCCACTTCCATGACTTCTCCACCCGGACGATAGTCAACGGGAATAGCTGTTGTTAATTCCCGATTTAAGAGGATGTCTTCATACCAGAACATCAGGTCCTCGGTGGTCAGCTCTTCACCATCAGACCAGCGAACACCTTCCCGAAGATACAGGGTAAAGGTCCGGCCATCATCACTGTATTCCCAGTCTTTTGCAAAGTTAGGGATAGTTTCAACATTATCAAAATCTCTGTTTAAAAGAAGCGGGGGTTCGGTTAATACATGACCATTAACCCCAAGACCTTCCGGACCAAACTGGGTAAAGGTAATATTCCCACCGTAATTTCCAATTTCTTCTTCCACCTCAACAACCATCGGATTTGCGGGTAACCTTTCTGCTACCGGAGGTAAAACTCCTTCCTCAACTTTTTCGGCCAGCATCGGAGATTCATTAAATTCGGTAATACCCGATTCTGTAAAAGGAATTACTCGTACATGATCCAGACTCAGGACACGCTCGGCTTCTCCACCCATAAACTCGGGCACCTGTGCCAGGGCACCTGCAGCCAAAACAATTACCAGCAAAATGCTGAAAAACATACTGCCCAGAATTTTCTTATTCATTATAATTTTAAACCTCCTAAATTGATTTTAATGAAAATTGCTCAATTTACTGAAAAATGTAAACAAATACAGCTAACTTTTTGAAACTTCCCACCCCCTTTAAGCTTTTTGTTCTAAAGCAACTTTTAAAGTTTGTCTTCTGGCATCCCCCCCTGGTTTAAAAATAAAAATCCGGTAAACTTTCATAAACCGCTGCTTATATATTTATATTAGCTTATAATTTGCACATACATAAAAATAAACATAAAACAGATACCCAAAAAAGACCCTGCTCCATTTATCTTTTATTGATAAAAACCAATCCAAATATTGGAAAAAATAATTATATTCTATATTGAAATTATATCAATATTTCATATTTTTGTTCTTCTCTAACCGATTAGAAATCGGAAAAAAATATTAACTTTACTGTTTTTCAACTTTTATTAAAAATAGTAAAAAGATATTATAAGCACCAGGTACAGCAGTGTACACCATATATAAAAAAGTAAATAATTATAAATCAGGTAGTTTCTCTTTCAACCAGCCGGGGCATTACCCGTTTATGCCGGGGCGGAATTTCTTTACTGCCATTTTTGTTGTTGATTCTTTCAAAAAGCATCTGCACAGCCTGATAGGACATCTCTTTTTTGGAAAGAGCCATACTGGTAAGCTTGGGGCGGGTATATTCTGCCACACTGTCATCAAAGCCCAGTACTGCAATCTCACCGGGAACCTCAACCTGTTCCTCCTGCAGCTTATCCAGCACCCCGGTGGCTATTAGATCATTATAAACAATAACCGCATCAATCTCACACTGTTTTTCCAGCAGTTTGCCCATCATTTTGCTGCCTTCTTCCCGATTAAATTGGGTCCCCTTAATCACCCTGTCTTCATCATAAGAGTAATCCCCGTGCTTTTCCAGATATTTTTTTATGCCCAACAGTCTTTTTTCTGTAGTTCTGCTCTGTTTAAGACCCACAAATCCTATTTTAGAATAACCTTTATCGGTCAGATATTTTGCGGCCAGTCTCCCACCTGCTTCATCATCAATAATTACGGTATCAATTTCTTCTATAACCCGGGCTCCGGCCAGACCAACCACCGGAATATTTTCTTTTTTCAATGATTCAATAAAATTACTCTGTCTAATCAACCAGGTAAGAGTAACCAGCACCCCATCCACAGTTCCCGAAATAATGTTATTTTTGTAAAGATTAACTCTCTCTTCTCCACTTCCGGTATTACATATATAAACTCCATAATCATTATTACTGGCCAGATCTTCCACCAGTTCGGTCATCTGGGCAAAAAACTGATTGGAAACAGAGGGAATAATATAGGCAATGGTGTTAGTTTTTTTTCGGGAAAGGGCCCGGGCAATCTGATTGGGGTGATAATCCAGTTCTTCAACTGCCTGTTCTACTTTTTCAGTCAGCTCCTGGCTTACATTGACATCAGAATCACCATTAATTACTGCCGAAACAGTAGCCACCGAAACATCGGCCCTCCGGGCAACATCTTTAATTGTTGGCATTAACAATCCCCCAATCCTTTCCGGCCCTTTCTAATCGGTTAGAAAAATTTTTTTAAAAAATTTTAATTACCATTTTATGTTTATGTAATATTATTAATATAATTTAATTATATAAAACGAAACTTTTTTTGTCAACAATTTTCAGCAAATATCACAGATAAGTTCATTTTATTATACAAAGCCCTAAATACCGCAGCAAGCAGAAAAACTGCCGTATTATTCAAACTTACTGCCCTCTTTGTGGCCGGGAGTCGTTTGAGCCAATACAACAGCAAGCGGAGAAACTGCCGTACTATTTAATCTGACTGCCCCAGATGGCAATCCCCTCTTCAGAAAGTGCACTAAAGGTCATTACCTCCTCCTTTAGCCCATCATCCCACTGTTTTAGAAAAACCCCATAATAGGTTTCATCCTGAATGATAATTTCTGCAGTATAATCTCCCGTCATCTCCCAGCTGCCCTCATAAGCACCGGAAATCAAGCCTTCCTCCTGGAGCTCAATGTTTTCCGAGGTCTTTATATCTGCGGTAATCTCCTGGCCATGATTAATATACTGGTAGGTACCCTGTATTTCCTCTTCAGAATAGGCCCCTACTTCTTCACCGGCATATCGGTGGGGCATAATTACCGGCCATTCCCGCTCATTGATCAGCATCTGATGAACCCTTACATTATGAGCCTGCCCCAGACCCGGGAACCGGGTATGAAAGATCACATACATTTTTTTGGTTTGTTCATCATAATAGGCCGAATTATGACCCGGAGAAACATAGGCCAGACCGGATTCTCGAAATTCAAAATTGCCAATTAACTTACCTCCATACTCCTCAATTGCCTGCCAGCCCCCCGGTCCTTCGGCCTCCAGCATACTCTGACCGGCAGGATCATAAAAGGGGCCTTCCGGGTCGCGAGAGCGGGCAATCCTTATATTGTAACCATCATTTGGCCCCAGGCTGCCAAAGGAAACCATATAATAATAATAATCTGTCTCCGGATTATACTGAATATAAGGACCCTCCATGGCCGCATGATG
>PWDW01000159.1 GCA_003553225.1 Halanaerobiaceae bacterium | reverse complement strand
TTAGAGGGTATAGAGGAGGAAAATACCGATGCCACAGCGTCGTGTGGACAAGCGGGAGAGGAGTGGCACACCTTTATTCTACCTTATTCGAGTTTTTTAGGCAAGATGTTGCACAAGGCCCTGCACAAGACCCGCTACAACAGTTTACACAGGTAAAAAGTACCACACAGTTGATATTTCCGTACGAAATACGCAATAATTAGACAAGAGAAAAGGCCCCTTCGGCTCATGTCGGGACCCGGGGGCCGTTGTATGAAAGGAGTTGGTTCTTTTGTTGTCATTGACAGTATACCCGTATGCTATGCCTTCATGCAAGAACCATGATATGTCATGAAAGGATCAAGGCTGGCCGGATCAGGCTGGTTTGCTGCACCGAATTTTATCTTCGAGGACGATCTGGATGCTTACGAGATTGCTATCCTGGTTAATTTATACCGACGCGCCGGTCCCGATGGTGAGGCATGGCCGTCGTTGAAAACAATCGCTCAGGATACGGGAATGAGCAAACCCACAGTCAAACGCCGTCTTGGTGATCTGATTGACAAGGGTTGGGTCCACAAACAAACCAGAAAGACAGCCAAAGGTAACAGATCCAACCTGTACATACTGACCGAACCGGTACGTTTGAGGGGTGGGGTCACAGAGACCCCCCGGGGGGATCACACAGACCCCGGGGTAGGTTCAGAGAGATCCGGGGTAGGGTCTGACAGAGCTACAGAAGAAGATACAGTGAAGGACGAAGAAGTGAAGGACAAAGAAGAAGAAGACAACGGGTCATCATCATCACTTTTATCTCAAAAACAAAAAGATGTCCGCGATGAACTGGAGAGGTACGTCGACGACGATCCGTCCGCTCTGGAAGTACTGGCGGTCAAAATTACCGAAAGACACGGCAACAGAAATATCGATCTGATCGGAGAACTCCGTTCGTGGGACAGAAGAAAACTCCAGGGCAAGAAGGTGGTTTCGGCCGACAGAGCGGAGAGGCTCCTTCTGGGAGGCAAACAGTCCGGCGGTTGGTTATCGTATGCGATAGAACAAACGGATGAGGATATTGAGCAGGTGGACATGCCTGAACCTCGAAGTTGGACATGTCCGGGCTGTGGCCGCCGGCAGGAATCCTTTCCCGAGGAAATCGGAGGTCGTATGGCCCTACTTTGTACAAACTGCGGGGGATGTGTAGAGGTCAAGGAATAACGTGGAGGAGGTGTTTACCGATGCTGACGCCACAATGTGTGGGAGTTACCTGTATTTGTGGTGGTTTGAGTGAAGTGTTTGAACTGCAGGAATTCGACAATGGAGAGGAATGGCAGAAATGGGATCTGCTCTGCGGCAGTTGCTACCGCAAGATCAAAATCAGAATTGAAAAGACTGCCCCCTAAACTACTTCAGGTGGTTGCACAGAGGTATCCATTTTGCCCTGTGCAACCACCTGCGCATTACTGGTTTTACTGTCGTGGTTCGACGACGAACTGTCGGCAGTATTCGATGAAGTAACGGATAATTGTACCCTGGCTCACCTCCTGTTCTTCTGCGAGTTTTTCCACAAATTTTTTCTGGCTTGGTTTCAAAACTACATGTAGACGGGTATTGGCCGGTTCCCTCGGTGAGGGTAACGGCATATTGTTTTCTTTTTCCTCTTTTTCCTCGCCGTTTTCCTCGCGTTCGATGTCCGGACGTCTACCGCCCAGGGCGTCGAACAGTTCCTCTCCTTCACTCTTGGGTTGCTCCTTGCGTTTGTTTTGCATGTCTTTTAACCTCCTCTGCTACCTCCTGGTAGGGTTTGGACAACTCCGGCACGTAATCTCTCATCGGTCCCCCCGTTCGCGGCAGTTCCGAAAACCTGACGCTGTGAGAAACCGGAGAGAACATCGGGATACCGTGCTCGTTACACTGGTTCTTCAGAGCCTCGGTTATCTCCGCTGACAGGAGCGTCCTTTTTCTGAACATTGTGGGAAGAACTCCCAGAACCTTCAGACCGGAATTCGCCCTGATTCTGATTAACTGTATACACTGCATAACCAGTTTGAGTCCCCGCAGTGCCAACGGCTTACAGTCTATCGGAATAATTGTGGAATCCGCGGCCGCCAGTGCCGCTACCATCGGAAGTGACACTGCCGGCGGGGTATCGATAATCACTACATCATAGTGTTCCCCGACGGACTGCAGTATACGTCTCATAGCCAGGTAGGGTTCCTCACCCTTTCTCGTCTCCGGCGTCGGCTCTCCCAGGGCGGCACGTAATGCCGAAAACGAAAGCGATAGTCTGGCCGGCAAAAGATCCGGACCGAATCCAGTGCCGACGATAGTCTCACCCGGTGTGGCTTCTCCCTCGATACATTCGGTGAGTGTGGGGTAAAGTTCGGATGGATCGTATCCACACGAGATGGTCAGCCCTCCCTGTGCATCGGTATCGACCACCAGTACTCTGTGATCGTCTGCGGCAAGTTCTCCGGCGATCGACACGGTGGATGCTGTCTTGCCCACACCTCCTTTGAGATTGCACAGTGTCGTTATATACATCAAGGGTTCTCCTCTCCATAAACTTGAGACGCTGGCATATGTGTGTACCTGAGAGCCTCCTGAAGTTCGTCGTCCGTTATGTGAGTATAAATCATGGTAGAGGAAATGTCAGCATGACCGAGGGCGCGTTGAACCAGGCGGATATTTTTCGTCCGTTTCAACAGGTTGGTAGCAAAGGTGTGCCTCAGAGTGTGTGGGGATACCTTTTCCCATTCGCTGATTCCGGCTTTTTTCGCCAACCGTTTGATCTTTGACCGCAGGTGCGATGTCGCGACCCGCCGGCCGGACCGCGTGGGAAAAAGCCAGGAACATTCCGGATCCTTACGGGACAACCACTCTCCAATGAGATCACGGAGGTCATCAGTTATCCAGAGAACTCTATCCCGGGCACCTTTACCTTCACGGACAACCAACCGACAGGTCATCATATCGAGGTGATCTCTCTTCAACGAAACCACTTCACCTGCACGTAACCCTGCCTCAAGCATAAGACGGGTCATACACAGATCGCGGTGGGGTGTTTTCCATCTGGTATCGAATTGTTCGAGTAATGCACGGGATTCGTCTTCCGTGAGTACCTTCGGAAGGGCTCTCCCTTTTCCCTCTGACACTTTCAGGCCACCTTCCGGTACACGACGCGATTATAACGCTTTTGTCTCTTATCGTAAGTTATTCGCGACGAAAGTACTATCTCCTGCCAGCAACGGCAAATTCGTATGAAATACTCATTTTCGGCCTCAAAAACGGGATGAGGGCTTATGGGGCCCCTGAAGATATTTCGGGACCCTAACTAGTTAAAAAATAATATAAAATTTGATGGG
>PWDW01000095.1 GCA_003553225.1 Halanaerobiaceae bacterium | reverse complement strand
TATTAAATTTTATTATCTTATTTTATTGTCATAAAATTAAGCAATGAATTTTTAATAATATCATCAGCGCCGGCCAGGCCGGGGATCCTTCTCTCTCCATCCTGGTTTTGAAAACGATAGGCTGCTGGGGCTGCTGACTTTGAGATACTCAGCAGTATTGTGGCGAAGGTTCAGCTGCAGATCTGCTGCAGCTTTAAATAATCTGCAAAAAGTCAGCAAATAATTCAATGGGATGAGTTTTACAGTTAGAACTAGAATATAACTTAATTTAACTTCGGACAAAGGTTCACATTTATAATTCTAATATTGAGAAGGAGGCAGGAGAATAGCTCATGACTGGTTTTATTATCTACATAGAAGAAAAAAACGGCAGTATAAAAAATGGACAGCAAGCCGGCTCTGGCCTTTTCAGGACTGTTTTCCTTCTTATTCTGTTTTTATTATTAATTAGCTTTATCAGCAGTAATCCAACCCGGGCCTATAGCGAGTCATTCTGGCAGGAACAGCAGGAAAAGGCCCAAAATGCGGCAGAAAAAGAGGTCGCATCAATAGTTGCGAATTATTACCTGGCAGTCACCATGGCCAATATGGGGGATATTAAAGAAGCTAAGGAGAAGTTGAATCATTTTAGCGATGATATTGACAGCCAGGAATTTGCTGAAAAAATTGAGCCAGTCATATCGGATAACCCCAATGGCTTGGATGAACTTATAATTTTAAACTTTGAAGCTTATTATTATATAATTTTAGAAGATTACTCCCGGGCCGCAGAAATTTTTGCTGATATTATTGAATTGGATAACAAAAATATTTGGGCCAGAAATTTTCAGGCTGCAGCCTATATTGAAAATGAGGAACTGGAAACGGCTCGAAAACTTTTGTATAAGAATCTTGAAATCGAAGAAGAAGATTACACCTATTTTTTACTGGGTTATGTTTATTATGAAGAGGGGAAGACTGTGCGGGCACTCCAAAATTTAAGCAATGCCGGTCAGGTATTTTTGGATTTTGTTTTTTAGCATGAGAGTTGAAGTGTAATAATGAGACTTATATATTGGTAACTCCACTTTTAAAGTTAGTTCTGGCTCTTTAAATTATTTTCATTGCTCCTCTTCAATATAAAGGCTGGAAGGCTGATAACCCATTTCCCGCAGCTCAATTAGATTTTCAATAATTTCCCGGGTGTTGTGAATGATACTCCGCTGTCCTTTCTGCTGATAGTATTCCTTTTTGCCGTTCTCCTGCTGACCTCTCAGATAGTTTTTCAGCCCGGCATGGAGATCCCTGAGATGCAGATGTAAAGCCAGAAAGAGCTTGACTTCTTCGGGATTGAGGTGCTCAATATATTTGGTATTGAGAATTCTCCAGAGGTCTTCAGCCTTCTCCAGAAATAAATCCTCGTATTTTCTGTTGAGATAATTATTTTTTATCATTTCAAACATCTGCTCTGATTCCAGCTGATAGAGTTCCTGCAGCTTGCTGGCTTTTTGCTCCCTCACCGAATTTTCCTGCAGTTCCAGATCAGCTGTCCCGGTTGAAATATCAGGTTTAAAGGCAAACATATTGAGCAGAATATCATCCCGCAGGGTATTCAGAGTCCGGGAAAGAATATGTTCAATTTCGTGCTTAACCACCCGCCATCTTTTTCTTTGAGATTTTAAGAGAAGCTGGTCAATGATTAAAATGAAAATTACAGCTCCGATCAATTCCACCATGATACCTCCCAGAAACTCTTCCGAAAAAATAAAAAGATAAAAAGAGCCTAAAACAGCCAGAAAGAAAATAAAATAAACCATCCAGGGTCTGTCTTTCAGTTTCATAAATTTTACCTCCGTTTTTTGAAATTTTTTTTGAGGGTTTTTTGTTGATGCTATATATTGCTAAACCTTCTATGCTGTAAGGATTTTGCTGTACGGGTTTTGCTGTCCGGATTTTACTGTTAGACTTTTGTCGTCCAGCTTTTTTCTGTACGGATTTTGCTGAGCGGATATTATTGAGCGAGGTTTGTTGAGCGGGTTTCGCCGTCCGGCAGTGTATGTTTCTCTCAAGATTTGATATATTATTGAAGGTTGAATATTAATTTGAAGGCTAAAATATGTTATTTAATATATTATTCTGCTGAGATTTTGTAAATCCTGTTTTGTTTGCTGTTTTTACCGCGTGGGGGGGATGCTTTTTGCTGCAGTTCGGGTTGATCAGTGCTTCCCGGGTCTAATTGAGCAGATTATTCCGGAGCTAAGTATAAAAAAGTAAAAGCCCGCCCTGGAAGTGTTTCAGGCGGGCTTTTTTTAAAGGAATTTCATATTTTATTTCCAGCGCTTTAAGGTAGGTAAAAATTCCTGCAGCATTGAGCGGACTTCGTCTTCAGACATGTTTCTGCTGGCATCTACCACATGAGGAACACAGATTTCAATCATTTCCTCCAGGGAAAGATCTGCAGTAAAAGAACCATCAACATAACACATTTTACAGTAGTCACTGTTAAGCGATTGGTCGGCGTTTGATCCCAGGAGATCATCGGCCCCGGCCAGCGGCATCCCACAGCTCTGACAGTAATCAATTGCACCCATTCCCATCACCATCCCCAAAAAATTAATTTACTGCCCGCTTCACCTTAATCTTAATTATATCAAAGTTTCCGAAAAAAATACATCTATTTTTGTTATATCGCAAATTTTATGCTATTAATTACAGGAATTAAACCGGCAGACGAGAATTATAACAGCAAATGTTTGCATCAAAGGTTTGTTTGGCATCAAATATACTCGAAATGTTTGTTAAGATAGTAAATACCCGGATCTTTTTGCTTTTTGCTGCAAAAATTTACAGAAAAATATAATCAAACAGGAGGTAGGAATATGACAGCTGTACAGAATTTTGCCTATATCATGGTGGGCAGACTGCCGCTTTTTGGAGTGATAGGAATTATCAGCTATATCTGCCTTGTAATAACGGGAACGATAATGGTTTTAAACCGCAAAACAAAGATGCGTATTCCCCTGAAATATCATGTTGGAATGGCCAGAATAACCATAATAATTGCTACCATTCATGGATTTCTGGCCCTATCAGTTTATATTTTTTGAGTTAATCTCCCGGGCCAAACAAACATAAACTATGGAACATAAACCATGATAAACCGTGATAAAACATGATAAATAAGATAAACTGTGATAAACCATGATAAACCTTGAAACATAAACCGTGAAACATAAACCCTGAAACATAAAACAGCGGATTAATACTTGAGGTTAGAAAGGAATAAAGCGGTCAAAGAGAAAATAACAGCCCCTAGGTTTATCCATTTTATCCCGGTTATCCAGTTTATCTGGTTATCCATATTATCCGGT
>PWDW01000046.1 GCA_003553225.1 Halanaerobiaceae bacterium | reverse complement strand
CGGATCTTAAATGGTGTTGCGCTCCGAGTTGGATTAACGTCCGTTGGATGCCATACGACGCGCAAAATTTTTGGGAATTTTTACTATAAACAGACGAAAGATGTTGCCTTGTTGCAACAGATCTTTAACCATGATTCACCAAGTACCACATTGAAATATATCGGGATCAACAAATACATCGAGAAGAAATCGTTGCAGGAATGGGGTGGAATTTAATACCAACAACAACAATGAATGAAAAGCAGGATTTCGTATCTTTTTGTGGAAATTTATTCAAACGGAGTCACTTTTTGCAATAACTTAAAAAAAGGGGGTTTTGAATAGAAGTGGCATTTTCAGTATCACTCTTTAATATCAAAGGTGGTGTGGGAAAAACAACCATTACTGCCAATTTAGGACATGCGTTGGCAAATAACGGAAAGCGTGTGTTGTTGATTGATGCAGATTACCAACAGAATTTAACGGATATTTTTCTGAACCAATTACCGACAACCAATACACTATACCATTTATTGGATCGAGACGATCTCTTTGCCAGTCAGTGTATTGTTTCAACCAAAATTGAAGGAGTCGATCTGATACCTTCGCATAAACGGTTAGCCACTATTGATCCATCAGCATCGCTTTTTCTTTTACGGAAAAAAATGGACAAGCTGGTGCGAGATGCCTATGATTATATTCTGTTTGATCTCCGTCCCGAATATTCGATTGTAACCGGGATGTGCTTATTGGCAAGTACTGGATATATTATACCGGTGAAACCTGACCGGCATAGTATTCGTGGCATCCAATCCTTGGATTTGTACATAAAGAGCATCCAAAAACAGACAGAGTTGACAGAATTAGGAATACTGGTGAATTCCTATGATGGACGTACCACAGTCAGTAAACGGATGACCGAGGGCGTACAAAAATATTTCGCTAAACGGATGTTAGAGACAATTATTCCCATTAATACCAAGATTGACTTTGCTAGTTGCCATCAACAAACGGTGATCCAATTTGATGCATTAGCCACGGGATCCATCGCATTTGCAAAACTTGCAGAAGAAGTAATCATGAAAAATAACGGGGGGGTTGGTATCATTGAGTAGCGGTGCAGTAGATAACCAATTGTTGGGATTTTTGGATGAGCAAACGAAGGAAGAAGCCGAACTACGTACACAAAAATTAAACTATAGGCAACGTCGTCAAGATCGGATCGTTCCCATGGATACGTATATTATTGACGAGATCGCCAAAGAATTAACGGGTAATCAATTCCTTGTTTTTATTTTGATTTATCGGCATACAGTAGCCCTTAGCAAAGAGCGTTGCACATTTAGTTACGACGAACTAACGCAAGCCCTATGTATGACAAAAGCAACAGCTATACGAGCCGTACATGTCTTAGAAGAGAAGCATCTCATAGCGAAGACGAAAGACACCAATCAAGCAAGCCAATATTGGTTACTTGGAGCCTTCTAAAATTTCAACGAGCAAAAAGAAAAAAGATACACGTTCCCAACGATGGGATGTGTATCTTTTTTCTGTGTGTGTTTAGCGCTTCGCAGGTTTCAACTTATATCCAATATCTTGCAGGACATTGGACAAGTACGGCGAAACCTATTACATTGTAACCATGTTTCCAAAATTTGTTGTTCTCTCCACAAGTACCCAACCTCCGGGCAAGAGTGTAATGGGTAATCGTGGAATCCCACGTAAAATCAATAACTAACAACTACAAACTGGAAGTTAATGACAACTGGAAGTTGACAACTGGAAAGTTGACAAAATGACAACTGGAAGTTGACAACTTGAAGTTAATAACTTGCAACTCGGAAGTCTGCAACTGGAAGTCTGCAACTGGAAGTTAATGACATCACTTCTTTATTATACAACAGGCATTCTTACTTGTCCAGTGCCTTTTGTATGGTAAATGAGGGGATGACTCCTTCCAGTGGTAGTCTTTACCAAAATTTGAGGGAGTTGTTAAAATGAAAATTACAAACGAAATGATGGAAATAGCTGGTGCTTCGCTCATACATACCAAGGCAAGCATAGAACATGCCTATAAACAGCAGGTATTAGACTTGATCCAGTCTCTAAGCAAACGGGATCAATGTAAAATTTTCACTTACATTACCACGGAAGGAGGTACCCGGAAACTGGTTTTCTCCAAGGTACAGATGTTAGAGAAAATCCTGTTTGAAATGTCAATTTTGGGTATTCGTGACGGTTGCAAAAAATTGGATACTAACGAGAAGCGAGTCAAAATTTGTTTTACCAAAACATCCAACGATTGGAAAAGTGATACCTTCAATATTCCAGAGCGCACCGTGGAACGTAACAAGGCATGGTTTAAAGAGATGGGAATCTTTACATATAGCCAAGCCATGTACTGCAATAAGAAAAGGAAGCAAACCCATCACACTGTCTATCAAGTAAATTGGGAAGTCATGGTAACGCTGGTTGTGGAAGCCATGCGATCCTTGGAAAGTGGACTCTTACGGATAACCAGAACAGCAAAAAAACACATTCAAAAGCTATTGAATACCCTTGCCAAATTAGGAAAGTTGAAGGAAGAAACGCCAGCTAAAGAGGGCAATTCAAAACAGGCAGAATCGGGTATCGCAAGTGGCATAGACCATAAACACTCTTTAAATAACACTAATAAAGAGTTAACTATCAAAGAGAAGCAAATTATAGCTTAATACTACCAGTCATGTCAAAAAATGGTGAAAAATACCTACCAGATCAAGTGACGCGGTTGGAAATACTAAAAAATGGGAGGTGTAACACTTTATGGAAGCAATTGTTGATCCAAACATCAACAGGGATCTCTTAGCATTTTTTAGTCCATTTCCCGTGAATGGATTAGAAAAATTACCAAAAAAATTACCGAAGTGATTCGCGGTTAGAATGTTGCAAAAAATAGATAAAATTTGATACTACTAACAGGGGGTAATCTGTTGACCATTGTTCGATTTTTCTTAATGATCTTCAATGTGCTCGCGATCGGATGTTGCGTTTGGAGTCTATCTATGTGGTGGAAGTTCTGGAAAAAACCACCAGAGTTTATTTCCCGGTTGTTATGTGGATCTATGGTAGCTATTACCTTTATACTATCCATAGTGAATGCGTATTTAGCTTACAGTAATTGGCATCGTGTCTTCGGCTAACAAAAGGGGGAATTTACCAATGCAACATCAATTTCGGGCTGGTTATGTCGATATTGAAGTAGGCGACATCGTAAACATTGACGGTGACGAAGGAGAATTATATGAAATTCGATTTTGTCAAGAGATCCGATCGGGTGAATGCTATTTTCAATGCCGGTTAGAAAACGGGCGATGGGTGAACGTGGATCAGGTACAAGTGAT
>PWDW01000235.1 GCA_003553225.1 Halanaerobiaceae bacterium | reverse complement strand
TTAAAGTTTAA
The DNA here is from genome assembly GCA_003553225.1 of Halanaerobiaceae bacterium. Taxonomy (GTDB): domain Bacteria; phylum Bacillota; class Halanaerobiia; order Halanaerobiales; family Halarsenatibacteraceae; genus T1SED10-99. The sequence goes on along the minus strand of PWDW01000235.1, from coordinate 14,911 downwards.
TTACATAATATTTAAAATTTAATTACGTTTCCTAAGAAAGATAATTATATTTGTAAATATATTAATTTTTAATTAAATTTGTGATTTGTTATGGGTAATAAGATTTATATTTATGGTTTGAAATGCCCAAAAGATAAAATTGTTAAGTATGTTGGTAAAAGCAGAAACATAAATAACAGACATTATAGTCATGTAAGTGCTATTAAAAATGGAACAAGCTATAATATTCATCTTTATTATTGGGTTAGAGACCTGTTTGAAGAAGGTTTACAGCCGGAATTAGAAATATTAGATGAATGTGATGTTGAGGATGGGGCGAGAATAGAAAGAGAATGGATTAATAAATTAAAATCCAATAATTTATTGAATATAAGGTATAATGAAGATGGTTGTGTTGAAAATATAGAAAACGGTGAAGAACCAAAAAGACAGCAAATATCTTTTAGATTGGATAGGTATTATTTAGATAAAATAAAAAAAGAGTGTAAAAAAGAGGGAATAACGATTTCTACAAAATTGAATCAAATTATATTTGATTATTTTTATGGGGAGGGAAAGGGTGATTATAATGCTAAAATTGATGTTATTAATACTAAACTTGATGCTATTTATAATTATTTATTAAAAAATAATAGTACTTCTGAAAAAGAATCTTTTCCTTTTAAGGAAGAAAAAGAAGAGCATGAAGTTACTTCTGAGAAATATGAAGATATACTTTCAGTTTTTCAGCCAAAGAGCGATAAGCTTAGGCAGGCTTTAAGAGCAGATGGAAAAGATGTATATTTATGTTCACGTGAGTTTAAGAAATGGAAGTGCGGTGAAAAATACGATGAAAGTTTTGAGAAATATTTTTCCATGGCGGAAGAAGTTTATAAAGAAGGTAAGGACTCAACTTTTGCGTTTAAAACTTTAACTGAAGATCAAGTTAAAAAAGGAGAATTTATACCTTATGAGCGAAAAAGATATGAATAAAAGGATATTAGATATTGATGATCTTTATAATAGGATTGGGAGTGTAGCTGATGAACTTTTAGGGAATACTTCAGAGGATGGCATGCAGGATGATGATACAATACCAGAATTATTTTCTAAGTTATACTACGTGAAAGGTTTACCTATAGTTAAAAAAACATTAGAAAAATTTGAAAAAATTGAAGGTGAACTTAAAGAAGTTAAGAATATTTTAGAACTTGAATACAAAAAGAGAAAAAAATTAAATGGGTAAAGATAAGGCTAAACGAAAATATTATGAGTATCTTTTTAACCAGTATAAGAAAGGATCTAAGTTATCTCAGGATAAATTAGAGATTCTTAGACGTGAAGGGTATATTGATAAAGTAAACAAAACAATAGAAAAAGACTATGAGATAGATAAGGAAACACTAAAAGGCATGGATGTTAAGTCCAAGGGTTCTTGGGAAAAAGAGATGTGCCCATTTTATTTTAATGAGTGGCGTTATGCTAAAATGAAACCCGTGACGAAAGATAAATGGATGCCTGAAAGTGTATTAGAACATTCAAATGAGTTTATTAAATGGATAAACTCAATGGTTTATGGGTATTTTCCGAACAAAATACATTATGTTCCATTTGATTATTATAAAGCACAAGCATGGCAGTGGTTACAAGAGGGTGACAATATCACCAATTACAAAACGCCAGAAGCAAAACGCAATTTTATTCATAGGGAATACGATAGATGTTCGGAAAATACCCTTTATTTTGCCAATAGGTATGGTGAATTAAAAGAGGGGGATATTGAGGAAGGTAAAGTAAAATATAAGGCTAAAGAACATCATGCGGTGTTGATGTATCTGGTAGATTGTGGTTATAGTATTTTGGCAGGTAAGGGAAGGCAGATAGGTTTTACTTCTGCTATGGGTCTTGCTGCTGATAAAAATTTGATATTTAAACCTAACTATTATATTAAGTTTGTTACAGAGGATGTAGATACGGGTGAAGAGATTTTTACCGATAAAATTAAATATCCTTATACAGCATTTCCTTCATGGATGAAACCTAAAGTTAGAAGTGATTCCGGAAGGAGATTTTGGTTAAGCAATAAGCGTAAGAAAGGAGAACAAGGTTATCCGAATTCACGTGTAGATGTAGTTGCCCCACGTAAAACGGCTATTAATGGTGGTTCACCCCAGTTAGTTTTGGTAGACGAGATAGCTAATATTGGTATACTTTCAGCCATGTTGAATGAAGCACGACCTACTATGTTTTGGAATAATCCGAAAACAGGTAAATTTGAGTTGAAACGGCAACTTGTTATGTGGAGTAGTGCTGGTAGTATGGATAAAGGTCAGGGGGCTTTTGAAAGAGAATGGTATAGAATTTTGAGTCTTTGGGAAAGTCATAAACATAAAGAAAGTGGTATAGTTCCACTATTCTTTTCATGGCATTGTAGATGTAGTAAAGAAGAGTATATAAAACAAAAAGATTGGTATTATGGAGGTCGGGCTCTTGAAAAGGATATAGATTTAGAAACATCTAAAACACAATTCCATCAGCATTATCCTTCTACTTATAAGGATATGTTCTTGACTACAGCTAATACACTTGTTTCTAGAGAGATTATAGAAAAGGGTATTGAAAGGTGTAGAAATCTCGATCCTATGGTGAAACCGATACCGGGGTATTTTGAGCCTATTTATGATTTTTCAAAACCAATGAATTCTGAGAGTGATACTCCTTATAAAATAATAGGTGCGGAATTTGTTCCTGTAGATGATGAGGATATAAAGAAAGCTACTAGTTTGATGTTTCAGAAACCTGAATCAGGATGGAAATGGCGTTATTGGCAAGGAACAGACCCAATAGCAACGGAAACCGGACATTCAAAAATGGCTAGTGTTATATGGGATGATTACTATAAGACTATTTCCTGTCTTATGAATTATCGTGAACAACATAATCATAAATATGTTTTCCTTCAAGCATTGTTGATGGGTCTTTATTATGATTTATCTTCAACTAAAGAAGGTGTTAAAGAGTTGGTTGAAAGTAATATAGGAACAAATTATACTGATTATAAACAAAGTAAAGGGTATTTTAATTCCTTGATAGGCAGTGCTCAATTACCAACTAAATTACTTGGTGGTAGTAGGGAGGTAGGTGTTGATAGTAAGGGGAATAGAACATATGCTATTATAGAGTATATGACAGAGCTTTTCAGAACGTATCATGATAGGATTTATATTAGAATTTTCTTTGATCAGCTTCTTATTTTTACACAGAAACAAACATCTAGTGGTAAGGAAGTGTGGGGAGCTATTAATAAGTTTTCTCATTATGATGATGCTTTATATGCGGCAGCGTTTGCTTATATAGCAAGAATGTGTTATGAGCATGTTGCACCTACACAAGCCTCACTTAATCCTGTAAAATATAAGGTTGAGTATGTACTTACTAGGAATGCTGATGGAACTTTAACAAGAGTTCCTAAAAAGAAACCTGTTTATGATTATACTATTAGTGAACAAGATGTACCAGAAAATATATTTTAATTATGGGAAAATTGAGAGTATTTGATCCAGAAGTTTGTAAACCGGAAGATTATAAACTTAAATATCCGGAGTTGAAAAGATATAAAAGTTTTGAGAATCTTCCGGGTGTTAGGGCACTTATTTGGGTTTGGTATTATGCTAACCCTACAAGTCCTATTAGGGATAAACCGAAGGGAGAAAGGGCTAAAGAAGCTTTTAAGAGGTCAGGTTATAACCCTTCTTTTAAACAGGAAATGATAGAAGGGAAATTTAACGATGATTTTGCTTTAGCAATTGAGGATATGAGTAATATTGATCCCGGTTCTAGGTATCGGGGCTATAAAATGATTAATAAAATATTAAATGAATATGAAAATATAATTAATGAAGGTAGAGATGCGTTTAAAGTAATACATAAAAAGGAAGGAAAAGAAGAAGTTTCTGAAGTAGATACTCAGAAGTATGTTAATACTTCTGCAAAAATAGCTGAAGTTATACCTTCATTAGTTAAATCGTTAGAAGAAGGTTTTGCAGTAACGGTTAAAGAAGATGAGGAAGAAGGTGATGATTTTACTCAGTTTGATGAAGAATATTTTAAAAATAAGTAATAATGATATTTTATGTAGCTGAAAGACAGAAAAAACCCGATCGTTTAATTCCTGAAGACCAGAAGGATGAGCAGTATCATCTTGATTATGGTAGATGGGTAGCTGGAAGATGCGGTAGTAAATTACAGAAGGATAGAATAAACAAGTTCATCCTTAATAGGCATTTTTATAAAGGCGATCAGTGGGTATTGCCGGAAGATACCGTAGCTTTTCTTAAAGACGATTTAGGTTATGATACTGGTAGGATACAAATGGTTCAAAACTATATTCAGCCTACAGTAGAGCAGTATCGGGGTAATGCTGAACGTATGGATTTTAATTATAAAGTTTATAGTTTAAGTCCATTAGCTAAAAAAAGAAGAGATAATGCTTTAGCAAAGCTTTTGGCGTATCAAGCAGTTTCAGAGATAGCTCCTGCTTTCGGTGATTATCTTAGGAACAATAATTTTCCTATGGGGAGAGATGAGACGGAAACAGAAATGATGTTTGATAGACTTTATACTGATACTTATGTTATATCAGTTAATAGGTTTGCTAGGGCTGTAGAGAATATTAATGATTTAGATAAGTATAAAACTACCCTTGCTAGAGATATAGCTTTAGGCGGAATGGGAGTTTTAACTAGTTATATACATGCGGGGGATTGGAGGTTTAGGAGAGTTCCTTTAGAATCTTTTGCTTTTGATACTTCTGCTATTGAACCGGATTTAAGTGATGCTAATTTTTTCTTAGAGTTGGATTATTTAAATGCAACTTCGTTGTTTGAGAGGTATCAAGATTTAGATTCGGATGATAGAAAGATTATAGAGAGCATTGTTTCTGATGTCACTAATTCATCTAAGTATATGAAACCGGATTCTTCTGATAGAATTCCTGTGTACACTGCTTCTTGGAGAGACGTAATTCATGAAGAGTACGGTTATGTTGAAGATGATTTTGGTCAGAGAGTTCTTAGAAGAATAAATTATGTTGAGCCGGGAGATGATGAACCTCAATATACTAAAGATGATGTAATATCTGTAGATAAGTTGACAAATTATCAGAAACAAGTTTTAGGTGGTGAGTCTACTGCAATGCTTTATGCAGATTTATGGCGTTTTTGTAAATTTATTCCTAGAGAAGTTGCGAGTTCTAAGAAGAGGGATATGAATAAAGGGGGAATTATATTAGACAAAGGTGTTATACCTTACCAAGAAATCAATAATTATAGGTCTACTAATATGATGCCTCCTTATATGGTAGGTATTTGGAGTTATTTGGATGGTGATGTAATTGCTCCTGTTGATGTTATGATTAACCCTCAAAGGATGGTTAATAGATTTATGTCTGCTATGGAGAGGCAAATTAATAATTCAGGAGTTGATGGTGTTGTTTATGATAAGGATATAGCAGGAGCTTTTGATGAAGATGAAACTGAGCTTGTTCGTAAAATTAAACAGGGAGATCCTGTTGGTGTTCATGCTAAACAGAAAGGTATACAGAATGTTGTAGGTAAGTATCAAGCATCTAATATATATGCAACAGAAGCTTATAGTAGACTAACTGAGCAGATTAGGATTATAATGGAGCAAATGACTGGTGTTAATGAGGCTATTAAAGGTCAGCCTAGCAGACCTGACCAGTTGGTAGGTACTATGCAATTAATGATTCAGAGAGGTTCTTTGATACAAGAGCCTTTTTATAAAGCTATATCTGATATATTTAAGAGATGTTATCAAAATATTGTTTCAGCTGCTAGAAGGTTTTATATAGATAATGATATTGATTTGTATGATTTTGTAGGGGAGGAATCCACAGAAGTAATAAGACTTTCTAAAGATGTTAGAAATGAGAATATGGCTGTTGGTATTAGGAGAGTAATGGATTATGAACAAGAGAAACAAGTAGTAGATCAAACTATATATCAATGGTTACAGTTTCAGCTTATAGATCAGGAAACTGCTTCTAAACTATTAGGTAGGTCTACTATGGAAGAAGCTCTTGAAGCTTTAAGACAATATCAGAAGCGTTTACAAGAGCAAAGAAGAATAGCAGAACAACAACAAGAAGCTATGATAGCTCAACAACAGCAACAGCAACAGCAAGCTGCTCAGGAGGCACGAGCAGAACAGAGAAGGCAAGAATCTAGGGAGGATATTGAAAAAGATTTGGATAGGGCTACAGAATTAGCTAAAACACAAGCAAGAAGAAGTTAAAAAATTGCTTAAATATATAATAAATTAAATTTATTTGGTGTTTTAAATAATAAAACTTATATTTGTAAAAATTTAAAAAAATTGTGAATTATGACTGAAAAAAGACAAGCGGATGCAGGAAGTAGTCTAAGTGCTGCTAAAGGTATTGTTTCGGAAGAGAAAATAAAAAAGGCTGTATCAGGTGTAACTGGTGATGAGCAAGAAACAGGTAATCAAGAACAGTCTGCTCAAACTGAAACTGGTAAAGAAGGTACACAAGGTAGGGGAACTGAAGAAGCTACTAAGAAAACTGAAGAATCTGCTAAAGAGGGCGGAGAAATTGAAGAAGGAAAGACAGTAGAATCTCAGCAGAAAGAGGCTAAGAAAACTGAGTCTATTGAGATTGATACCCCTCTAGGTAAAACTAAGATAGGGGAAGAAGAAGCTTTTGATACTATTGAGGATGTTAAGAAATTTGCTAAAGATTATGGCTTTGAGATAAATTCTTTGGATGATTTTAAAGATGTTTTCGATAAATATAAAGAGCTTCAAAAGCAGATAGGCGAATACCAAGAGTATAAAAATAAAGCTCTACAATATGATAATATATTCAGTAGTTTTCCTGAAGAAGTATCTGCTGTTGTTTATTCATATTTGAATGGGGAAGATTATAAAGAAGTATTGAAAAATATAACTTCTCCTATTGATTATAATAAAAATTTTGATGATCACGATAAATTAAATTTGGTGAATCATTATACAGAAAATAATTTTGATAATGAAACTTGGAATGGTTTAGATGAAAATGTTAAATCATCTCTGATTAATGCTGCTAGAAAGGCTTATTCTAGAGATCAAGAGAAGTATAAGGAAGCTCTTAATGCTCCACAAGAGAATGCTAAGGAACTACAAAGAAAGTTCCAAGAATCTGTGGATCAGTCAATAACCCAATTGAGACATGATTATCCAGATATGGATGATCGTCAAGTAGAGCGGGTGAGACGCTTGATGGTGAGAGATTTGTATACTACTCTTTACAATGATGATGGAACTTACAGACCTGAAGCAGCTAAAAAAATTGCGATGGCTGAATTTGGTGAGAGCACAATAAACAAATTTCAGCATACAATTAAAGACATTGTTCAGATGTATAAAAATCAGGGTGAGAATAAAGCTACTGAACGTATGGTTTCCAGAAGTGATAAACCTTCTGATGAATCCGGAAGAAATGTTCAGGATAGATCTAAACACATTCAAGAAGAGGTTAAACGTAAAACAGAATTTTTAAAAAAGAATAAGTCATGAGTAAATTTGATGAACATAAGTCGTATCAAGCAGTGCCAAATCCTGTACAATCAGATAAGGCACAAGATCCTAGTTCAAAGGATTTAAATCCACTAGGTTCTACTTACGCAGAGGATTATGGAAAAGAAGAAACGCTTCTTATTAAGCAGGCGATTCAAGAAGAAATTTTTGATGCAACGCCTGAACAGTATAAAGCGTTGAGGTTGCTATTTGAAAAGCCCGTTAGGTATGTAGGAAATGATGAGTTTACCTATCTGGAGAAAACATTTGGTCGGAATGCACTAGTATCTAATGATACTGAGGCTTCGGCAGCTGAACAAACCATTACTATGAAGAATTCTGCTGGTGATCATGTTACTCCGGGTAAGATTCTTGTTTATCCTAATAACCGTAAGGGCATTGTTAAGGAAGTAGACGGTAATGATGTAACTGTGGTTAAGTACAACAATACATCTGACCTCCCTGAAGTGTCAGATGGTGATGTTTTTGCCATTGGTGGTACTGTGATAGCTGACGGTATGAACTTTCTGATGCATTATGATAGAATGAAAAAGATCGAAAGATACAATTTCATTCAATTGATGCATAGGGATAAGCGTTGGACTAGGATGCAAATGCGGAAGTTTGCTAATCAAGGAACTACTGAGTATTTCGATAAGGACAAGCAGGAGCAAATGGATTATTTACTTCAGGATATGTTCTCCGTTTTTTGGAACGGTGAGCGTGGTGAAGTAGATATACATGTTCCGGGCAATCTCTCTGAAATATACAAAGCAAAAGTAATGGGCGGTATTTATCCGTTGATGCAATCTGCTGGTAGTTCAGAGGCAGATAGCGTTACTAAAGCTGCATTGCAGCCTACTTTTGAAGAACTTGCTTTTGAGACTAATTATAAAGCTGAAGGTGCTGTAAGGTATGTATTTGCAGTGGATCATCTTCTTTATGAGTTGTCTAAAGCATTTAAAGAGCCGGGAATTAGGTATACTCCTAATGATCGTGTTGCTGATCTCAATTTGTATGAATATAGGCTTGGAACTATGAGGTTTGTTCCTATTGCAACAGAGCTTTTTAAAGAAGAATCAATGTTCCCTGCATCTTGGAAAAACAAGATTTTTGTAATTGATTCGGATACAATTCAGCCTGTTTGCATGACAGGTTATATGCCTATAGAGATGGGTGAGACTAATATGAAAGGTGAATCAGGTTCAATTAAGGATTATAAAGAATGGTGGATACAAGGCATGTTGTCATTGCAGATGAACAATCCTTTGTCATCGTTCATTATAAACACTGAGAATATTGTTTAAATTAAATGGGGGGGGTTAATCCTCCCCTTTAATTAATCACATGGGTAATTTTAATAAACATAAGTCGTATCAAGCAGTGCCAAATCCAGCACAGCCGAATAAGGCACAAAAACCCAATTCGCATAATTTGAATCCTATTGGTTCTAAATATGCAAAAGAGTATAATAAAAATTCAACTAAATTATTAAAACAATGAGTGAAAATAAAAAGAATAGCGGTAAAATGACTGCAAAAGAAGCTCAACTAGAAAGACAAAATAGAGAGCTTAAAAAAAAGTTGGAAGAAACCCAGAAAAAAATAGAAGATAAGAAGGAAGAGACCCCTTCTACTTCAGAGGGTAAGAAAGATAAAGATGAAGAAATAGAAAAGCTTAAAGCTCAGTTGGAGTTGCTATCAAAACAGGTAGCTTCTACTCCGGTGAGTAAAGCACCTGATTATAAGCAGGATTTGGAATCTTATTTTACTAAGCCTACTGATGAGGATATTCTTGATGAAGATCAAGAAGTGACTTATGTAGCTAGGAAAGTTCTTTATGTAGTTCCTTCTTATGTTGATGAGAAAGGCGTAGAAAGATACCCCCCACATGGTATAATTAAATTTAGATATGCTGCATCTCATATAGTTAGAGATGGTAGGGAGGAGGATATTAGGAATTTCTGCCAGTATAATACAAGATCGAAAAAAGAGATTGAATTTCTTAATAATCATCCTTTGTACGGTATCACTTTTTCATCTAATATTAATCATATGATGGATGAGAGTATTCAAGATACTGATTTTAAAGTTATGGCAGCAGAAGCTATAAAGCCTATGACTCCTGAAGCTGTTTTTCAGAAAGCTAGAGATATGGGTATTGATGATCAAAAGAAAAGTGCTGGAGAACTGAAAGTTCTACTTATACACAAACTAGCTGAGCGGTATAAGAATGCTGCTTCTAAAAAACATGCTGAAAGGATTAAGAGAAGTTTATTGAAAACTGAAGAAAAAGAACAGTAATGATTAAGGCTTCACAAATTTTTGATTCTATGAGAAGTATGCTGGATGATGATCATAGCGGTCGTTATAATGAGAGTGATGATCTTGTTCCAGCAGTTAATGCTTCTATAGATTTTTGTGTTAATGTGTTGAATCATGCATTTGCTCAGAAACGTATAATACATGAGTCTTTACGTGATTTAGTAAAGATGAAGCATACTAATGCAGTTATATTGGATGATGTGGGGCATGTAGAGTTACCTTTTAGTGATATATGGACAGTATTTAATATTGATATTAACCCTAAAAAAGTTGAGAAAGAGGGACAAGAATTTTGGGTAAGTGGGGGTAAATCGGCTATAAGGATGTCTTTAACAGAATGGAATTTTAATAGGGAAAATCCTTTTAGCCCTGGTAATGTCCATTTAAATAATGATCTTACAAGAGTTGGTTATGTCAGTATGGGAGAGTATACTAAAGAGGGAGAGAAAAGTATTTTGATACGCCCTGTATATGCTCTTAATGAAGATAAAGATGTTCTTGTATGGTATTTAAAAAATCCGGATAAAGTAGAAGATGGTGATAGTGATATTGAGTTTCCAAGGTCTATGGAAAGCTTTATAATACAGAAAGCTGTTAATTATATAAGTTTTCAGCATGGGGGTCAGTCTCCATATTTCCAGTTTACTAGTGCGGATTTAGAACAGTTAGTTCAATTGCTTATGTCATGAAAAATATAACATTAAGAGAGGCTGTTTATGATATATTGACTGACTTACGTCAAATGCATGGTAACGCTAAAATAACAGAAAATCAAGCTTTATTCTGGATTTTAGCTACTATAGACAGGCTTAAAAAACAACATATAGAGAAAAGAGAAAGTGGTTTATATATAACTCCTTTTGTTGTGGATAATATAATTAATGGTGAGTTTGAGCTTCCTAAACCTATTTATGATTTTCATTTAGACAAAGGAGTTAGTTATATAGTGGAAGAGGGCGATATATATTATACACGAGTTTATAAGCCTTATATAAGAAGATTGTATTATAGGGAAGAGGAAAAGCCTTCAGAAGATAATCCTTATTTTTATGTAGAAGAAGGTAAAATAAAACTTTTAGGGCGTTCTCCTGAAGAAGTTGAAATAGGTTTGTTTACTACATTTAATCCTACTGAAATGAGTAGCATTGATATTGATGAGCCTTTGGAATTTCCTTTGGATCTCTACATGATTGCTAAACGACAAATTTTAGACCTTGGTGTTTGGGCAATACAAACACCAAGAACGCTTCGTAGCGATGCTCCTGTACAAGGACAGCCACCTAGTAAGAAGTTTTTGTCGGTTGATGATGCTGTAGACCTTGATTTAGAAGAGGGGCAGGTAAGAGATCAAGAAAGACAGGTAAGAGATCAAGAAAGACAGGTAAGAGATCAAGAAAGACGATGAAAAGTTAAAAATCGAATAAGAGATGCGGACTAATCCTAATAACTATATAAGCATAAATGAAATTTTGGCTGATGTTACTGTAGCACTTGATGATCAGGACTATAGATTGCTCACACCGGGATTTTATAGAGCCCAAGTAAAAAAAGCCTTGGATGAGTTGGGTTTTGACACTTTCTTTTATGATTTTGTTGAAGATAAGGAAATGCCTGATGATTTACAGATACCTATTCCTGAAGGGGCTTTTAATGTCAAAGGTATTTATCTTATTTATGGAACTCCGGATAATATAAAATATCAAGAAAATTTGTATTGGAAGAGGGATTTTTATACTGAAGGAGAAGGTAAGGGTTATACAGCTACACGGCATCATAGGAATGTGTCAGATCCTTTTATGAAGCCTGTATGGAATAATCAGGCTAGATATTTTTTTAATATTCATAATGGTATTATAATGCTGTCAGATCTTTGTAAAGGTTATGATTATGTTAGAATAAAAGCTTCTGGTATACCGTCTAAAAATATTGATAATGTTAAGATGATACCACCGGAAGCACGTGAAGGTATAACGTTGTGGGTAATTGAAAAATGTGCTAGTTATTTGAAAATAAGGTATAAAGAATATAGGACTGTACAGCTTGATGCTTATCAGCAATTAGATCCTTATGGATTGAATGGAGCTTGGCATAAAACTAGAATGAGATTAAAAGCTGTAGATAAAAAACAATTAAGAGATACTATTTTGTATAATAAAGCAATGTATTATTAAAAAACTTAGAGAGATGAAGTATTTTGATTTTTTTAATCAGCCTTGGAACGCTACTAAAGATGTTACTCTTAAAGATGGAGATGAGTTTACTCCAGATTTGAGTATGGCATTATATTCTTAATAAGGAGTAGGTGAAGTAGAGAATATAAAATAAGAATATTATGTAATATAATATAATATAGTAAATAGAGTGTTAAATTAAAAACGTAAAGCGATGAAGTACGTAGATTTATTTAATCATCCGGGTCACGGAACATGGACAGTGACCTTAGAAGACGGAGACGATTTTACTCCTGATCTTAGTCATGCTCGTATTTTTAGGGTTTATTACGAGGATACAGTAACTATTAATGATCCAGTTAATGGAAAACCGGGAGTTTATGGTAGGTTTGAGTTTATTTCTGAAAAAGATGGCTCTGAAGTTAAGTTTGGAGAGAATTTTTTAGGTGAAGTTCCTACTTTAGATGATCAAGATGAGCATACCTTAGATATTGTAGAAGGTTATATAGTAGAAGGATGCGCACCACATCAGAAACTTTATGGTTTTCAAGTTTCTAAGGCATGGGAGTGCAAGACTCATGTTTATCATCGTCTTGGTTTTGAAGCTAACGGTAGTGTTGATGAGATAGATCCTGACGACACTGATAAGGTTGAGTATAAATCGAGTGATGATGAGTTTAAAGTATCACATACTGTAGATGAGTTTACTTGGAGAGATGATGGCTATGATGGAACAGGTGTTAAAAATGGTGAAGGATGGCTTCATTCTAAGTATTATTACTCTGATACTGATAGGAAGTGGGTACTTGAACATGAAGAGTGGGTTCTTGGTTACGATCCTACTAGCGTGTCAGATATTAAGATAGATGGCGAATCTACTGACAAAGTTACTTGGGATAGTGGTGATGGAGAGTTTACTATTGAGTATGGAGTAACAGAATTTACTTTTGATGATGATGGTACTGAAATGACTGCTACTTATGATGAAGGTAACAAAGAGTGGAATATCACAAGCTAATTAAAATATGGAACATAGCAAAGGCCAAGAATACATATTCACTTTTTTCCGATCAGGTATATTTCAGGATGCTGATTCAGAAATGATAGATCCTGAAACAGGAGTTATACTTGATAGCAATCAGTTTGTTATTAAGGATAAAGTTTCTCAGGTAGTACAAAAGATGTCTGGGGATGAAACGTTTACTTCTGTTGGAGGGGATTATGTATGTATTGGTCTTACTTGGTTGAATGGCTATGTTGTTGAGTTTTGGAGATATACTGTAGAGGATAATGAAAAAACTCTAATATTTTTAAATGGCGAAGAAGTAGCAAATCATGAGGATATTCCGGGTGATGAGAATCATTACTTGGATATGGATAGTAATAGTGAAACAGGGGAGTTGTTTATCACAGATGGTAAACAACCTCCTGTTGTTTATGTTGTAAGTGATTTATGGAATGAAAAAAGTAATGAGACTTATAAGAGTAATTATGATAAGGCTCTTTACGAAATAAACACTTACTCAGAATTGAGTCAGCTTAGATTTATGAGGCTTGAATTTGTACAGGCTTTTGGTGGTTTATGGGCAGGGAGTTATGCTTATGCCATGAGGTATTGTACTTTTGGTGGTGATAAAACTAATTGGAGTCAGGTAACTCCTTATATACCTGTTCCTGATAGTTATTCTGCTGATCCTAATCCTTATGTACCGGGTCATAAAACTTATGGTAGGAGAGCTTCTCCTTCCCCAACTAGGTATGGTATTCGTATGAGAATAAGGGTACTTAATCAGGCAGGTTATGATTTCATAGAACTTAAAAGATTTACACATAAAAAAGATACTCCTATTGAATATCCACCTCAAAAAGAGTATTTAACTTTATCGGTTGATGTGTTTGGGGAGGAGGTAGATATTAATGAAAATCCTTATGGAGTTATTGAGTTTGTAGATACTCATAATTTAGAGTGGTTGGTTTTAGATGAGGAGGAGTTGACAGAAAGAGCTCCAATAAAATCAGCTAAAACTATAAGACATATAAATGGTAGAATTGTTTTAGGCGGGATAGAATATCAATCAAGAGTTTTGGAAAATGAAGATATTTTTAAAGAGCATCCTGCACATGAGGGTTATTCAGGTGAGCCTCCTAAAAATTTGTTGGCGTTACCTATTAAAAGGAAGCTGGAGCTTATAGGATATAACTCTATGAATAACCAAGTTTATAATAAAAGTTTGAGAGCTGGAGAACGTTATGGTTGGGGAGTTAAGCTTATAGATTATATGGGAAATAATCTATATACAATACCATTAAAGAAAACTGTAGATGAGGGTGGAACAACTTATACTATAGACTATGATAATTATAAAATTCCTGAAAGAAGGGAAAAAATACCCCCGGAAGAAGAGGAATATTCCCATAAGCCAGTTGAGACATCTGATGTAGATAGTAATCAAGGAGCGTCTGTAAGTAAGACTTATGAAGTGTTTAAACAAGGAGAATTTGAAAAATATTCTGATGTAGCCCCTTTTAATATTGGGGGTGGTAAGTATAGACCATTAACTCCTACAGGTCGTGCCGGAGGTTATGCTAATAATACTAGAGATTATAAAGGAGCACAAGCAAGGGTTAATAGTCGTGTGCATAGTGGGGGAATTACTCATTCTTATAGACCGGATAATTTTAGCCCTACACCTGTAGCTACAGGGTTTAGTATAGGTGGCGTAGATCCTGATAAGTTACCTGAATGGGTAACAAGTTTTAGTGTTGTGCGTACTGAACCAGCGGGTAGGGTAGTATGTCAAGGTATTGGTACTTATTCTTTAGAGGAATTATCAGGGG